>JBGSPR010000038.1:0-10012 GCA_041738495.1 Patescibacteria group bacterium | reverse complement strand
GAACAAGTACGCCTAGCGCAGAATTACCCAAACCCGTGCAACCCAACGACGACGATTAGCTTCAGCGTCGCTGCGTTCAGCCAGGTTACGCTCGAGGTGTACAACATCCTCGGTGAACGCGTGACTACCCTCATCGACGGCTGGCGTGGCCCCGGAGAGTACAGCGTGGTCTGGGATGGAAGTGTGTACGCGTCCGGTGTGTACTTTTACCGGCTATCAACTGGTGGGGAGCGCATCTCCAAGAAGCTCCTCCTGGTGAAGTAGCCAAAAAAATTAACCCTCTTTCGTAACGCCCTGCCACTCGGTAGGGCGTTTTGTTATCCACAGGAAAAGTGTCGTGCTGTAGAGCTATGCGTACGAATCTGTAAAAACCCTTAGGAATTGAGGCTTGCCAAACAGGCTGGGGTTTGGCGTGGTTGACCAGAGTAGGGAAGTGGTGTAAAATGGTGTTGAGAGGTGAAAAGTGGATAAAAGTGGGGATAAGTCATACCCCCTGTGGATAACGAAGTATCGTAGCTTTACGAACCAGCATGTTCATCGGCGAGTACAACCACGGCATTGATGACAAAGGCCGGTTAGCGATCCCGGCGAAGTTTCGCGAACGCCTGCACCACGGCGCGGTGGTTACTCGTGGGCTGGATCGGTGCTTGTTCGTGTACCCCCAGCGCGACTGGCAGCAACTCGCAGACAAGCTCTCGCGCTTGCCCATATCCCAAGCGAACACTCGCGCTTTCGCGCGTCTCATGCTGGCCGGTGCTATGGAGCTGGAAGTGGACAAGCAGGGTCGCGTGGTTCTACCGGACTACTTGCGGAAGTACGCAGGCGTGAAGAAGAAGGTCGTGGTCGCGGGCCTCTACAACCGGTTGGAACTCTGGGATCAGGCTGCGTGGGAGAAGTACAAAGCCGGGACGGAGAAGTCGTCGGGTGACATAGCCGAAGCGCTCGGTTCGCTGGGCGTGTAAGTTCGCGGGCACCATGCTTGCCCACGAACACACGCCAGTGCTCCTCGCGGAGGTACTGGCTCGCACGGAACCGCAGCCAGGTGAGCACGTCATCGATTGCACGCTCGGGGCTGGGGGGTACGCGGAAGCACTCCTCCACGCAACGGCTCCGAACGGGCAGCTCCTGGGCATTGATGCGGATAGCGCGCTCATCCCACGCGTCCGCGATCGCCTCGCACCGTTCGGCAGTCGAGTTCATTACCAGCACGGATCGTTCGCAACGCTTGCGCGTCTCGCTCAGGGTTTTCCGCCACCCGCAGTCATCGTGGCAGACCTTGGACTCTCAAGCGTTGCGCTGGATGATCCAGAGCGAGGCTTCAGCTTCCAAGCCGATGGGCCGCTGGACATGCGCATGGATCCCACGAGTGGCAGGACCGCAGCGGACATCGTGAACCAGGAGACCGCGAGTGAGATTGAGCACATTCTACACACCTACGGTGAAGAGCCCCACGCGCGCGCGATTGCTCTCGCAGTAGTTGCAGCGCGGAGTCGCGAGCGCATCGAGCGTACGTTGCAGCTCGCAGGTATCGTGGACGCGGTGTACCGGAAAATTCTCCGAGCCCCAGCCGGGCGCAAGCTCTGGCTTACGCGCGGCGTACACCCAGCAACGAAGACGTTCCAAGCGCTCCGCATCGCCGTCAACGATGAGCTCACCGCACTCTCGGCCATGCTCCCGCAAGCGTTCGATCTCCTCGTTCCGGGTGGCCGCCTCGCAATCGTCAGCTTCCACTCGCTCGAGGATCGGATCGTCAAGCACTCCTTCCAGCAGCTCACGAAGCGGTGCACGTGCCCGCCCGAGCAGCTCACCTGCACGTGTGCGCGCCGCGCCCGCGCCGAAGCCGTGACGCGAAAACCCATTCAACCCTCACCCGAAGAAATTCACTCGAACCATCGCAGCCGCAGCGCGAAGCTCCGCGTCCTGCGAAAAACCTAACACCCCTATGTCGAAGTTCAGCCAGCTCTTCAAGCGCATCACGAACCGACCCGCCCAGCGAGAGCGGGGTGCGTCTGCGTCGGTGTTCGCTGGCTCGAACCTGGTGGCCACGCTCGGTGTGATCATCCTCTTGCTCGCTGCTGTGTACCTCGTCCAGCTCAACCGCAGTGCGACGAAGAGCTTTGCCGTGCACAGCCTGGTCCAGCAGCACGAGCAGCTCTTGGAAGAGCGCCGCGCGCTGGAGCTCCGCCAAGCCGAACTCACCGCTCTCTCGAATCTCGAACAGTCTCCCGTGATAAGCCGCATGGTCGCTTCTACAGATATCGAGTACCTCGCCCCCGCGACGAGCGACGTCGCCAAGCGCTAGCGCAACAACCTTCTTCCCCATGGTGTCTCGGTCATCCCGTCGACGCGCACCACGTAGCCGCGACCGCCTCTGGATTCTCCAGGTGGTCGCGGTTGCTTTCGGCGGCATCCTCGCGCTCCGCCTCCTCACCCTGCAGGTCATCCGGCACGATGCCTACGCGGCGATAGCGGAGAATCAGCACAACCTCGCTGCCAAGCTCCAGCCGCAGCGTGGGGAAATTTACGTCCGCGACCGGGGGAATCCGTCCGTAACGTTCCCGCTCGCTACGAACCGTAACGAACCATTGGTGTACGCTATCCCGAAGAGCATTACCGATCCAGCGACAACTGCACTTGCCCTCGCGCCCATCCTTGGGGTACCGCACGAAGATCTCCTGCCGAAGCTGAGTAAGCCGAACGACGTGTACGAGGTACTCAAGCGGCGCCTCACCCAGGATGAGCGTGCAGCAATCGAGGCACTCCAGCTCGCCGGCATCCGCTTCGAGGACGAGTCGTGGCGATACTACCCGGAGGGCGCATTCGCGAGTCACGCCGTGGGCTTCGTGGGGTACGTAGATGATGAACGGCGCGGGCTCTACGGCGTGGAGGCCGCACTGGATGATGCGCTTGCTGGAAAAGAGGGGACGATCGTCGAGACGTCAGCTGCCCGGGAATTCCTTCCCGTTGGCGGTGGCCTCCTCACCGAGGCGCAGAACGGCGCGAACCTCACGCTCACGCTCGACCACACCGTGCAGTACCAAGCGTGCAGCAAGCTCAAAGCTGCGGTAGCGAAGCACGGCGCGGATGGTGGCGCGCTCGTCATCATGGAGGTGCAGACCGGGAAGCTGCTCGCAGTCTGCGGTCAGCCAGACTTCGATCCCAATACGTACGCGAAAACCGAGAACCCATCTGCGTTCAACAACCCCGTGGTGTTCGGCGCGTACGAACCAGGCTCCGTGTTCAAGGCAATTACCATGGCCGCAGCGCTCGATGCCGGGAAGGTGACGGCGAGTAGCACGTACGTAGATACGGGGGCAGAGGAAATTGGCGCGTTCACCATACGGAACTCAGACTTGAAGGCGCACGGCACGCAGACCATGACTCAAGTGCTAGAGAAGTCGCTGAACACCGGGGCAATTTACGCCGCGCGGCAGGCGGGGCTGACCACGTTCAGTCGCTACGTGCGGAACTTCGGTTTCGGTGAGAAGACCAACGTGGAACTCTCGGGTGAAGTGGGTGGGAACCTGGCTGCACTCACGAAGAGTGGTGACATCTTCCTTGCCACGTCGTCATTCGGACAGGGGATTACCGTCACGCCACTGCAGCTGGTGGCGGCGTTCGGTGCAATTGCGAACGGCGGTGCGCTCATGCAGCCCTACCTCGTGGAGCGCGTTGCGTACCCCGACGGCACGGTGGTTGAAACCGAGCCCGAGGTAATTCGCCACGTCATCCGGCAGGATACTGCCTCCACGCTGTCCGCCATGCTGGTGAACGTAGTGGAGAATGGCCACGGATCTCGCGCTGGAGTGAGAGGCTACTACGTGGCAGGGAAGACGGGGACCGCGCAAGTGCGGGCTACGTCGGGGAGCGGCTATGACGAGCACAAGACGATAGGGTCGTTTGCAGGATTCGCACCCGTGGAGAACCCGAAGTTCGCCATGCTCGCTCGCATCGACGTTCCCAAAGACGTGCAATTCGCCGAGAGCAGTGCAGCGCCGCTCTTCGGCGAAGTCATGGACTTCCTCCTCAAGTACTATGATGTACCTCCCACGCGTCCTCTGGACTAGCTTCCCACACCTCTTCCTTGCTGCTAGGGTGTGGCTATGAAACGTCTCCTCCTCCGCATACTCCAGTGGAAGCTCACCTTCCTGGCGAAGCGCGTCCTGCACAGGTACGCGCCTGTGGTCGTTGGCGTGGCGGGTTCGGTGGGAAAGACGTCGAGCGTGCAGGCAATTGCCCTCGCACTCGGTCGCGACTACCGCGTTGGCCAGACACTACGGAGCTACAACCAAGACCTCGGCGTGCCACTCTCCATCCTCCGCGAGGAAACCGGGTACCGCTCGCTGTGGCGCTGGATTGCCATTGCATGCCGCGGTATGTGGCTCGCGTTCGGCTCGCGAGACGCGCAGTACCCCAACCTTCTCGTCCTGGAACTGGGCGCGGATTCGCCGGGCGATTTGGATCGGCTCATGGCGTGGGTGCGGCCGCGCATCGGTGTGCTCACGGCAGCTACCGTAGAGCACGTGGAGTACTTCGGTAGCGTGGACGCCGCCATTGCCGAAGAGCGCAAGGTCGTAACGAAATTACCGAAATCCGCCATAGCTGTGATCAACGCCGACGACCCGAACGTGCTCCTCGCCGCGAGCGTGTGCAAAGCGCGCGTGGTGCAGTACGGCCTCCACGAGGGGCTGGATGTCACCATGACGAATCCGGGAATCGTCGGGTCAGACGCGCACACCGTGCAGGGCGTGGGCGCGAAAGTTGCCGTGGGTGGCAGCTCGGTACCCATTGTCGTGCGGGAGACGCTCGGCCGTCACTCGCTGTACGCCGTGGGCGCGGGGTTTGCCGTGGCGCACGCGCTGGACGTGAACCTCACCCACGTATCGGAGCAACTGCGCACGTACCAGCCACCCGCCGGGCGAATGCGCCTGATTCCTGGCCTGAAGAACACCATGGTCATCGATGACACGTACAACTCCTCACCCGCCGCTGCCGTTGCTGCGGTGGACACCCTGCACGAGCTCTCGGCACCGGGGAGGAAGTACTGCGTGCTCGGCGACATGCGCGAGCTCGGTTCGGTGAGCGAGGACGAGCACCGGAAGTTGGGCGCGCACGTGGTGGGGAAAGCCGACGTCCTGGTTACCGTGGGCGAGCAGGCGAAGTGGATTGCCAACGGCGCGCGTGAGCACGGGTTTGCCGATGATCGCATCTTGAGTTTCGACAAACCGGATGGCGTGGGGAATTTCCTGCAGGATCGCATCCAACCGGGCGACGTCATTCTGGTGAAAGGCTCGCAGGGCATTCGGTGCGAGAAGGTGGTGAAAGAAATAATGTCTGAACCGCTTCGGGCAGCTGAAGTACTCACCCGGCAGTACAGGCCTTGGGTATAGTGATTTCCTAAGGATTCTGCGTGCTCGCAGGCGATTTTTGGCTACACTGAGCCAAAATCATGTTTGCTCACTCGCCCTAACTCTTGACATTTTTTCCGAGCTGCGCTATGCTTCTTCGTTAACTTGAAAATTCGGTTAGTATCCCATCGCCGTAGCGCATTCCTTGAAGGAGAGAGCAAGGAGTGCACCAGCCGTATTCTGCTGTCGCTCTCCCCAAAGAGCGACGTTTTTGTTTGCTTGTGCCTGCGCCCCGTACGAGGCCTAGGGATAAACAAACGAAACGATTAACAACGTACTTGAAAATGGGTAGCCATGAAGGTTGCCCTGCGCGTAATCAACCTTAGAAGGAGGTTTCCATGTTAGTTGCACTGTGCATCATTCTCGCTTTGGCCGTTGTCGGGTTGTTCTTCAGAACGACCAATCAGCACAACCGGTTGGAAGGACTGCTGGACAAGCAGGTAGCGCACGAGCGCTACATGACCGTCGTCGATGCCTTGCGCGCCGCTATGAACGGCACGCTCTCCGATGACGAACGCATCGAAGAAGCCCTCGAAGACGAGTACGGCGATGATGTCGACAATATCGGCGAGACGCTCGCCTTCATCTCCGCTCTGCGTGCGGTCGATGCCAACCTGGACTGGGCCCAACGGCAGTCGAAGGTCGGATCCGTCTCCAGCGCAGTGGAGCAGGTACGCGAGAACATCGGGGTGCTGGACACCCTGACGAAGAAGATGAGTGCGTTCCTGGCGTTCACGCCTGGCAACCTCATCGACCAGCTCGTCGCGTTCGAGAAAGCCGGCAACATCGCCGAGGTGAAGTTGCTCATCAGCAACAACCTCGCGGCGCTCGCCCGCATTCTGGCTCCGTTCGCGGAGACGCAGGCCACGATGAACCAGCTCGGCGTCTCCCGTGCCGAAGTCGGCATCGTCGAAGGCGACGTGATGGACACGCTCCTGAACGTCGCACAGCGCTTGCCCAAGCAGGCCTAAGCGCTACAGCAGTAATGCTCATTGAAGTAAGAGTTCCCCACAAAGGAACTCTTCTTCATTTCTCAGGGGCTTGACCAATTGCGAATTTCCGCGTATACTGCCCGGTTGCACGAACACCGAAACACAGGAGGTCTCCCATGTGCAAGCAGCACGTTATTCCCGACGCGCTCCTCGAAAACGCCGCAGCGGCACCGAGTGCGCTGGTGAAAGTAAAAGCCGAAGACGGCTGCCAGAAGTGCGGCAGCACCGATCCGAACCGGGCGTACTACGTGTGCCCGAATCCGGAATGCAATTTCCGGGCGTGCGGTCACTGCCTCGTGCAGGAGCCGCTCGCTGCCCGGATGGCTGAGTGCCCGAAGTGCCACAAGCGGCACCCGTGGCCACAGTAAGAAGGATTGAACATTACACGCAAGCAGCTCCTCACCGAGCTGCTTTTGCTTTGTGCGTGAAGTGGTGCTCTACGATGAGCGTGCCCAGAACGAGGAGGACTGCGAGGCCAGCAACGACCATGCGCGTCCATCCCGTGGCGGCGAGGAGTTGGTCACCGACCGTGGTGAGGATGATTTGATTCATGGCAAAGCCAAGGGTCATGACCGTGATGAACCGACGGAAGGGGATAGCCGAGAACCCCACGGCAAAGGTGATGATGTCGATGGGGAAGACGGGCACGGCGTACACGAGCCACAGCAGCTTCGGGCTACGGTGCAAGAACGTATCGAGCCGAGCGAGCGTGGTGGGCTGGACGAATCGCGAGACGAGAGGGCGGCCGACGTGGCGGGCGAGGGTGAATGCCAGCAAAGAGCCAATGACGTTGCCTACCCAGGTGTAGAGCACGCCCGGCCACACGCCGAAGAGCGCGCCCACGGTGATGGGGATGAAACTTCCCGGTATTGGCGCGATGAGCACCTCGAGGGCGATGAAGCCAATGACCGCTAGTGGTCCAGCTGCGCCGAACTGCTGCACCCACTGTTCAACCGTGGCCTGCGTGGGGAGCGTGGGCTCCCACACCACAAAGAGTGCAGCTATTGCCAGGACGGTAATGGCAATGCCGATGTCCTGCGGCCGAACGTGCATCCTCCGGTGCATGGCTGCATTCTACCTGAAGCGCACTCCTGTTGACAGGGTACGCGGCGGAGCGTACGGTACGGGAAAACCAACCGTACCTACAAGGAGGTTTTACTGAACATGGTACCCACACGAACGCCTGGTCGCTACCGCTCGGACGAGAAGCCGAACGAGGTTTTCCTGAGGCACTTCACACGCCTCCCTGCAGCCGGACGCCTGCTGGATCTCGGCTGCAACCTGGGCCGGGAAGTGGAGCATGCGAGCCGGCACGGCTGGCAAGCCGACGGGTGCGACGTTGACCCCACGGTTGTCGCGGAGTGCAACGACCGGCTGCGCGAGCGGTGTGTCCCGAACGCGTACGTATCCTGCTGCAGCATGCAGGAGTACGTGGCGAGCACGGAGCACGTGTACCACCTCGTGCACTGCTGGCACGTCCTGCACTACCTCACTGCCAGGGAAATTCCGAGCATCGCGTCGGGCATCACCCGGGTACTGCGGCCGGGCGGCACGCTCATCCTGCGCGCGTTCACAGAAGGCGAGCGCGCCCTGTGCACGCACCCCGAGCGTGACTGGCTCCTGTTCCCGGAAGGCGCGTTGCTGCTGCACTTCCCGGGCCTGCGCGTGCTCGAGCACTTCGCCGGGATCATCAATGACCCGGGGAGCGTGAACCGGCCGGAACCGCACCAGCACGCGGTGGAACTCCTGGTTCTCCAGAAACCCGCCTAGCGCACCTTGCAGAAGGCAGCACCCCGCTGCCTTCTCCTTTTCTCGCGCGTTTCCCGCTATACTTCACCCATGCGCCGCATTCTCACTCTCGTGACTTTCCTCCTGTTGGTGCCGTTTGCCGTTCACGCGCAAACCAACTCGTCTGGCACAGAGCAGATCAACACCTTCGACGTGCGGGTAACGCTGCGCGCCGACGGGACGATACAGGTGGTGGAGACACTCGAGTACGACCTGGGACCGTACGCGAAGCACGGGATATACCGAACGCTTCCGTACCAGTACACGCGCAGCGGTGTGTCGTACAACTTGCGGTACCACATTGCAAGCGTGACCGATGAGCAGGGGACAAGCGTCCCTATGAAGGTGCAGACCGTGGGTGGCTACGTGAAGGTGCGCATCGGCGACCCAAAGGCAACCATCTCTGGTGTGCAAACCTACGTCATCACCTACACCGTGCAGCGCGCCATACGGTTCCTCGATGCACAGGATGAACTGTTCTGGAACGTGACAGGGAATGAGTGGACAGTACCCATTCGTGAAGCGCGTGCGACGGTGGTTCCGCCCGACGGCGCGGACATCGTGGATACCGAGTGCTTCACCGGGTTGGTTGGCGCTACTGGTGCATGCCAGTTCGGACTGGATGGCGATGGGCACGCAGTGTTCACTGCTCCCGCGCCACTCGCGCGTGGTGAAGGCCTCACGTTCGCCATTGCCGTACCTCCAGGTTCAATAATTCCGCCACCACAGAGCCAGCTCGTTGCGTGGTTCATTGCGGACAACTGGTACCTGGCGGTTCCCATCCTGCTCTGGGCATTCTTCCACTGGCGGTGGTCCACGCGGGGCAGAGACCCACGCGGCCGCGGCACGGTTGTCCCGCAGTACGAAGCGCCAGACAACATGCCGCCCTACACCATGGGCGCGCTCGACACCACGGTGGGCGGGAAGGAAGTGAGTGCCACGCTCATCCACCTGGCGACGCGCGGCTACCTGACCATTGCCGATCCTGGGAAAGGGGACTACGTGTTCACCCTGCGCAAACCCGCCGATGCTGCATGTGCAAAGCCCGAGAAACTCTTGCTGGATGGTGTGTTCGGCACGAACGCAAAAGGTGGGGACGTGGTGAAGCTGGCATCATTGAAGAACGTCTTCTACAAGAACCTGCCGGGCATTAAGAGCGCAATGAGTGAGGAAATTGTGACCCGAGGCTACTACCCGAAGAATCCCGCGATCGTGCGAGGACTTGCCATTGCCCTAAACCTGCTCCTCGTTGGGATTTTCGCCATTATCATTTTCGCCGTGCAAGCTGTCGTCACCGTTACGAGTGTCGGGAGCATCGTGATTGCTGGCATCCTGGCGCTTACCTACGCGTGGCTCATGCCGGCAATGACGAAGCGCGGCGCCGAAGTGCTGGAGGAGGTGCAAGGTTTCACGTGGTTCCTCTCGGTGACGGAAGCAGAGCGTTTGAAATTCCACAACGCCCCAGCCAAAAAGCCAGAGCAGTTCGAGCAGTTCCTTGCCTATGCGATGGTGCTGGGCGTGGAGAAGGAGTGGGCTGGGCAGTTCAAAGATATGCTCCGCGAACCGCCCGGGTGGTACCAGGGTCAGCCCGGGAGCGCATTCAACAGCCTGCTATTCGTGTCGATGATGTCGAACCTCAGCACGAGTGTGAACCAGACCTTCGTTGCTCAACCGCGGAGCGCTGGTGGCTCGGGGTTTGGTGGTGGGGGCTTCTCCGGTGGCGGCTTCGGCGGGGGTGGGGGAGGGAGTTGGTAGCATGTCAGGGTGGGAAACCTACGGTTTCCCCCCTGTGCCTCCTTTCCCTTGCTGACCCCCTCCTATTAT
>JBGSPR010000026.1:0-21522 GCA_041738495.1 Patescibacteria group bacterium | reverse complement strand
GGACACCGGCGGTGGCGTGGAGGAGTTCCACCGCTTCGGCCAGCCGCAGAAGTAACCCTTGCACATTAGTAAAACCGACCAGGATCCTGGTCGGTTTTTCAATGCGCTAGGCGTGGCGTGACGCGCGTCTGGCGCGCGCCTGGGTAATGAGAGCGTATGCCACGCACGCGGGTGGCGTGAGAATGCAGACGCCAGCAAGTCCCAGAGTAATGTACAGTTCGAGCACGCAAACCTCCTTGCGTACGGCGGTTGCTGTGCAGGCTACCGCACCCGTAGCGATCGTCAAGCGCGCTGGGAACTGCGTTGCAGCTGGTGGTTCTGGCTGGTACACTAGAAGTACCGATCCCGTCGCTTTTGCTGTGCAATGTACCTCGAGAAGCTCGATATTCAAGGATTCAAGTCGTTCGCCCACAAGACCACACTGGAGTTCCAGCGTGGCATTGCCGCCGTGGTCGGGCCCAACGGTTCGGGCAAGTCGAACATCGCCGATGCCATTCGCTGGGTTCTCGGGGAGCAGAGCCTGAAGCAGCTGCGCGGGAAGAAGAGCGAGGACGTCATCTTCGCGGGATCAGATAAGAAGACGAGGCTCGGTTCGGCAGAGGTTACCCTCACCCTGGACAACACTGACCACCAGGCTCCCGTTGACTACGAGAAGTTCAGCATTACCCGTCGGATTTACAAGGATGGTGCGTCCGAGTACTTGGTGAACAACGCCGCCAGCCGCTTGGCCGACATTCAAATGCTCCTGGCGAAGTCCAACATTGGCCAGCGAACCTACTCGGTCATTGGCCAGAATCAGGTCGATGCCGTGCTCATCGCTACGCCCCGGGAGCGCAAGGAGTTCTTCGACGAAGCCGCGGGTGTCCGGCCGCACCAGATCAAGCGGGAGCACGCCGAGCACAAGCTCGCTGCAACGCGGGAGAACCTCGCGCAGGCGCAGCTCCTCATCGACGAGATTGCGCCGCGCCTCCGCTCTCTCACCCGGCAGGTGAAGCGCCTGGGCGAGCGCGAGGAAATTCAGAAAACACTCCGCGAGCACCAAGTAGCGATGTACACGGCCAAGTTGGTCGCCTTGCGGGATGAGCTCGCAGACGTGCGTGGTCGGGTGAGTGAAACCGAAGCAGAGCAGGAAGCAGGGCTCGCGAGGGTGCGCGACATTCAGAAGAAACTGGATGCGGAAGAGCGCGGGAGCTCCCGCCAGGAAGCGTTCACCCAACTCCAGCGCGATTACCAGCAGTTGGTGGACAAGCGCAACCGCCTCCTCACCGACCGCGCGGCGCTCGCCGGGAAAGTTGCCGCAACCATGGCGCAAGCCGGGCAGAGCAACGTCACCTGGCTCACCGCGCGAAAAGCTGAGCTCGAGAGCCAGCTCGGCAACAATAGTGAAGACCAGGTGGCGCTACGAGGAAAGGTTCAGAAGCTCGACGAACAGGTACGGGAAGCCGCGCGTGTTTCCGCAACGCTCGCGGACGAGTTGAAGCACGTAGAAAGCCATCTCCTCAAGGCCGAGCAGGCGCTGAAGACTCGCGCCACCATGACGCTCCCCGACCTCGCAAAGGAGGTCGTGGAGGTGGTCACCAGCCACCAGAAGTTCCTCACCGGTCTGCGCAGTGCGAGTACCCTGGAAGAATTCTCCGCGCTCAAGCGCGAAGCACACCGACTCGAAGCTGAGGCTGAGAAGTTCGTGCGCAGGGTGCAAACCCAAGCGCCGAGCGTTGATCCCGCCGAACTCCTCGACCTCCAGCGTCGCCTGCACGAGACCATGAAACGACGCGAGCAGGCTGCCGCGATGAGTCACGACGTGGGTGCTGAGAAGCGCGTCCTCGACGAACGGTTCACGTACCTGCAGCAGCAAGGTGTTCGGCTCACGGAAGAGTTGCAGAAGGTGGAGCGCGAACTCAAGCTCGCTGGCCTGAAGCCCGCCTCGCAAGGCGCTGCCGATGCGGCATTGAAGCACGCCGAAGCTGACCTCGACGCACAGCTCGCCGCCGTCGACGCTGAACTTGCGAAAGCCCGCGCTGGCATCGACCAGTTTAACCACGGGGAGCAGGCGAAGCGGGATAAGCTCTTCAGCCTGCAGAAGGATGCTCGCGCCGCGCAGGACGCAGTGCGGGACGTTGAGGCGCAGTTGAGCGCGCTGCGCGTAGACGTTGCACGCTTGGAGACGCGAGAAGAAGATGTGCTCCGGGAAATTCGCACCGAGCTTCCCGCAGAGCACATCGCACACGTGGAGAAGGCAACGAAGGCGCCGGCGGTGGACGTCGCTGCGAGCGAGCAGGAAATTGCGAAGGGCAAGCACGCCCTCGAGCTCATTGGCGGCATTGATGAGAATGCAACGCTGGAGTACAAGGAGACGAAAGAACGCTACGACTTCCTCACCACGCAGGTCGATGACCTCACGCGCGCAGCTGAAGACCTGGAAGAAGCAATTCAGAAATTGGAAGCGCACATTAAAGAACGCTTCGAGGCCAGCTTCGAGCGGATTGCCACGGAGTTCAGCAAGTACTTCAAGACGCTCTTCAACGGTGGCCATGCCAGCATCGAGTTGGTGAAGGAGGAGCTCCTCCCCGAACCCGAGCCCGGCGAGGGTGACGATGACGAAGATGAAACCGATGACGAGGATGATCCCATCCTGCACGCCGGACCAAAACCGAGGGGTGAGAAGGTGGTGACGGGTGTGGAAATTTTCGCTACCCCGCCCGGGAAGCGCCTCCGAGGCATTTCCATGCTCTCCGGTGGCGAGCGCGCGCTCACGTCCATCGCGCTCATCTGCGCTATCCTTGCATCGAACCCCTCGCCGTTCGTCGTGCTCGACGAGGTGGACGCAGCCCTCGACGAGTCCAACTCCATTCGCTTCGCCCAGATTCTGGAGAAGCTCGCTCACCGCACGCAGTTCATTACTATCTCGCACAACCGCGCCACCATGCACCGGGCGAACTTGCTCTACGGCGTGACCATGGGCGATGATGGTGTATCCAAGCTCCTCTCGGTGAAGATGGAAGACGTGGACAACGTGGTACGCGGGAAGAAAGCGTAAACGCATTGCCGCGCACGGCGCTGCCGTCCTAGGCTCGAGCAGCGCTGCGATTACCCACGTGCTGCCAGGCGAGCCGCGACAACCCTTGACCGCCTACCCGTTTTCCCCTACACTCCCCGCACATATGGTTTCCATCCGTCTTTCTCGTGTCGGTAAGAAGAACCACGCAACCTACCGCTTCGTCGTATCCGACAGGCGGAAAGATTTGTACGGTCCAGCCTTAGAAATTCTCGGCACCTACGACCCCCACGTGAACCCGACGGCGATTTCGGTAAAGGGTGACCGCGTGGAATTCTGGTTGGGCAAGGGAGCGAAGACGTCGGCAACAGTCCACAACCTCCTGGTCACCGCAGGCGTGCTGAAGGCCGCCAAAGTGGTGAAGGCACACGCGAAGAAGGTGCCGGTAGATCCAGCGACCCAAGCGAAGAAGGAAGAGCCGAAGGCAGAGGCACCGAAGGCTGACCAGAAGCCTGCTGAAGCCCCCACGGCAGAGGAGAAGAAGCCGGAGTCACCCGCAGCGTAAGGGACGTCCATCGAAAGAGCTGCCAGGCTCTTTTTTGACACCCGACCAGCCCCCTGCTATTTTTTGTTCACACGCCCAGCACCTCTTACTTCGCGCAAGCGCGGTTCGGGTGCGAGGCGAGCTACACCCGTCCTGGATGAGTCGCAGGATGCTCGGTCACTAGCTGCTCTCTCCTAACGTAATTCTGCTATGGCAGAACAGCATGAAGACGCGCAGTTCGTCGAGTTCGTCGTGAAGGCGATTGTCGACAACCCGCAGGATGTGAAGGTCGAACGCACAGTTGATGACATGGGGGTGCTCTGCACGCTCCACGTGAACCCCAACGATCTGGGGCAGGTAATTGGCCGCCAGGGCCAGACCGCGAAGAGCATCCGCACGCTCCTGCGCGTGGTGGGCGCCAAGAATCACGCTCGGGTGAACATGAAGATCTACGAACCCGAAGGCTACCGCAAGTACAAGGGTGAGATGGGCGGGAAGCCTGCGGCAGACCAGCAGGCGCCCCACCAGGATCAGCCCAGTGGCGACCTGGCAGACGACCTGAAACTCTAAGGAATAATCACATGAGACTCCCGGTGAAAACTGGGAGTTTTTTGTTTTTTGCCCTTGCGTGTTTCCCTGGAGTGTGGAAAGATTCTTGAAAATCAACCGCAACCATAAAGGAGGTCGCATTGTACAAAGTAGCCATTGGTATGAAAACGGTTGGTGAGTTTCCGACCTTTCCGGAAGCGTTCAAGAAATTCCACGAGGAATTTGCAGCCACCGTACAGGCGGGCGCATCCCGCATGGTGCTGGAGACTACTTGCTGGATCGAATGTCCTGCCGGCACACCGGATTTCCCGATTGCCGGGCCGCTCTACATTTACCAGTTGGTTCAGCTCGCGCACGCGCTTGAGTACGTCGATGACGAGGGCAAATTGGTCGACCCCTTGCCCGAGATTCCGAGCGGGCTACTGCGGAATGTCGTGTCCGGACTCGCGCTCACTGTCGCGGCTAAAGAGATTAAGGTGGCGAAAGCGGTGATTGCCGCCTTGGAGGCCGGTACCCCCTTTCCGGAGTGAGTCTACGCACTTTTTGAACCCAAGCATTTGCTTGGGTTCATCCATTTCCTGCTACACTTCCTCTATGCGTTTCGACATCATCACCATCTTGCCCGACGCCTTCGGGTACCTGGATCAGAGCATTCTCGGTCGTGGGCAAGGCACCAAGAAGTTCAGCGTGAAACTTCATAACCTCCGGAAGTGGACGACAGACAATCACCGCACCGTGGATGACCGACCGTACGGCGGCGGGCCGGGTATGGTCATGAAGCCCGAGCCACTCGTGAAGGCCATCACGGCAGTGAAGGCTAAGCGCGGGAAGCGTATGGTCGTTCTCTTCGCGGCAAAGGGCAAGCCATTCACGCAAGCAATGGCGCGCCAGTGGACGAAGCTCGACCAAATCATCCTCATTCCCGGCCGGTACGAAGGTATTGACGAGCGCGTCCTGGACTACGTGGACGAAGAAATTTCCATTGGCGACTACGTGCTCACGGGCGGCGAGCTCGGTGCCATGGTGGTCGTGGACGCTGTAGCGCGGCTCCTGCCCGGCGTCCTGGGCAAAGATGCATCCTCAGCTGACGAATCGCACCGTACCCCTGGTTGGTTAGAGTACCCGCACTACACCCGACCCGAGGTGTTCAAGCGGAAGCGCGTGCCCAAGGTTCTCCTGTCCGGCGACCCGAAGCACGTCAAAGAGTGGCGGGAAATGCATGCGAAGAAACGATAGGTATGAAGATCGACGCGTCCGTTCTGCGCATCGCTAACTTTCGCAAGCTCTGGGCTGGCCAAGTAGCCTCGCTCGCGGCAACGAACGTGCTGACCTTCGCGTTCGTGCTGGCCGTGTACGAGCAGTCCAAGTCCAACGCTGCCGTGGCCATCTTGGTGGGCATGCAGAGCATCCCGCCCATTCTCTTCTCGTCCGTTGCCGGTGTCATTGCCGACAGTTACGACCGGCGGCGGGTCCTCCTCATCGTCCACCTCTCGCGTGCCGCAAGTGTGGTGCTGGCTATCGTGCTCGCCCGTTGGACGCTGGGTGTACTCGTCGCTGCCTTCGTCATGCACACGCTCTCCCAGCTCTTCACCCCAGCGACGTCCGCGGCGATTCCGCAGATTGTACCAAAGGAGAAGCTCTTCGCCGCGAACTCTTTCTTCACGCTCACCACCTACGCCATGTTCCTCGTGGGGTACGGCGCTGCTGCCCCGCTGGTGGACGCACTCGGTGATCGACTAACGTACGCCATTGGACTGGTTGCGTACCTCCTCGCCGCTGCCGCCACGGTACGTCTCCCCCACCTCGCCGACCACCTCGCCAAGCTAGAGGGTCCACGGCTTGCGCTCACCCGGCACCTGCGACTGGTGTGGGTACGTTTCGTGGAAGGCGTACGCTACGTCCGGAAGGATGCGGTCATTGCCGTCCTCCTGCTCCAGGTATCCATCCTCATCGCTGTAGAGAAGTCCTTCGCCTCACTCATGCCGTCCTTCGCTCTCGACTTCTTGGGGTTCCGCGTGCGCGACATCACCCTCGTGTTCATCGTGCCGACGGCAGTGGGAACGCTCATTGGCGTTGCCCTTGCGAACAAGCTCAAGCGCACAGTGCCCAAGCACCGGCTGGTGAACTTCGGCATCACCTTGGACGCGTTCGCGCTCATGCTCGCCGTAGCAATCGTACCGCTCACCCGCTGGTTGCCCGAGCTCATTCCAGCGCTCACACCTGATGGGGTACGCCTCAGCCTTGTCATCCTGCTCGCCGCAGCCTCAGGATTCGCCGATCCCTTCATCCTCGTGTCCGCGCAGACCGTCCTGCAGGAGCGCACGCCCAATGAGGACCAGGGACGCGTGTTCGGCCTGCAGAACACTGTCCAGAACCTGTTCGCCTTTGTCCCCGTGGTAGCCATTGGCGCACTCTCTGGCATCGTGGCTGTGCCCGCGCTCATCTCGGGGCTCGGCCTCATTGTGGCGGTGACCGCAGCTGGCGGGGCGCTCTACTACCACCGACACCAGCTCGCTGCCGAGCGTGCCACGCGCTCTTGACAAGCACGCGAGCGTCACGTATGCTGCGAAAGCCGATAATTTACCGTAACCTACAGTAGATTCGGTCCATACCCTCCCCTTCCCAAGCGCGCCAGAGATCTGGCACAGAGAGAACAGTGAAGCCTTTCGGCCTCCCTGTTTTTTCTACCCCGATCGCCCCGCGTCACGCGATGTGACGGGTACACCTCTGGGAGTGGAGAACTTGACCGTTGACAACTTGAGAGTGGTAAGGAAAGAAGAACGCCAATTCAATTTGAGTGAACTTCCGGTGTCACCTTCGGGTGGCACCCAGTTTCCAAAGTTTTCTGTAAAAACTTTTTGAGAGTTTGATCCTGGCTCAGGATGAACGCTGGCGGCGTGTTTTAGGCATGCAAGTCAAGGGGGCTTCGTAGCAATACGGAGCAACCGGCAAACGGGTGCGTAACACATTGGTAACCTACCTCGGACACGGGGATAACTCCGCGAAAGCGGAGCTAATACCCGATGGTCCTTCTCGTCGCAAGACGAGAACGTAAACGGCGCAAGCCGGTCCGAGAGGGGCCTATGGTCTATCAGCTAGTTGGTGGGGTAATGGCTCACCAAGGCAATGACAGATAGCGGGCGTGAGAGCGCGACCCGCCTCAGTGGGACTGAGACACTGCCCACACTCCTACGGGAGGCTGCAGTCAAGAATCTTCCCCAATGGACGAAAGTCTGAGGGAGCGACGCCGCGTGCAGGAAGAAACCCCTCGGGGCGTAAACTGCTTTTCTCTGGGAATAACTCTGAAGGTACCAGAGGAATAAGAGGCTGCTAACTTCGTGCCAGCAGCAGCGGTAATACGAAGGCCTCAAGCGTTATCCGGATTTATTGGGCGTAAAGAGTTCAACGGTGGTTTGGAACGTTCTCGGTCAAAGAGCATCGCTCAACGGTGCAACTGCTGGGAAAACGGCCAGACTCGAGCCTGGGAGAGGCAGACGGAATTGTCGGTGTAGTAGTAAAATGCGCTAATATCGACAAGAACACCAATAGCGAAAGCAGTCTGCTGGAACAGTGCTGACACTTCACGAACGAAAGCGTGGGGAGCGATACGGATTAGATACCCGTGTAGTCCACGCCGTAAACGATGGGTACTAGGCATTGCGGGATTCGACCCCCGCAGTGTCGGTTAGACGAGCTAACGCGTTAAGTACCCCGCCTGGGGAGTACGGCCGCAAGGCTAAAACTCAAAGGAATTGACGGGAGCCCGCACAAGCGGTGGAGCATGTGGTTTAATTCGACGATAAACGAGAAACCTTACCAGGTCTTGACATCCCGGGAAAGCCGCCGAAAGGTGGCCGTGCCGCAAGGAACCCGGTGACAGGTGCTGCATGGCTGTCGTCAGCTCGTGTCGTGAGACGTTGGGTTAAGTCCCCTAACGAGCGCAACCCTCGTGTTTTGTTAACATATTCATAACAGACTGCCGGCTTTAAGCCGGAGGAAGGCGAGGATGACGTCAAGTCAGCATGGTCCTCTGACGACCTGGGCTACACACGTGCTACAATGGGGCGCAACAAAGGGCCGCGAACCCGCAAGGGGGAGCCAATCCCATCAAACCGCCCCTCAGTTCAGATTGAGGGCTGCAACTCGACCTCATGAAGCTGGAATCGCTAGTAACCGTGCATCAGCTATGGCACGGTGAATACGTTCTCGGGCTTTGTACACACCGCCCGTCACGCCAAGAGAGTCGGAAATGCCTGAAGCTCCCTTTAGTGGGAACCAAGGCAGGTTCGATGATAGGGGCGAAGTCGTAACAAGGCATCGGTAGCGGAAGCTGTCGATGGATCACCTCCTTTCTAGGGAGAATCGGTGTCGGTCATCTCACGATGACCTACAAATGTTAGTCGTGTTACCTTCCTGCGTACCCTTCGGGGGTAAGCTGGCAGGTAACGAGCGTCCTACCTAAGTAGGGCATTGGCGTCACTCGCCTTACCACTCTTGAGTTGTTCCAACGGTGCCAATTAGGGCTGGCCTATGATGGCGAGTCCGTTTTTGGTACAGTAGGAAAGTTCTTTTCCATAATTGCACGTGAAAGGTACAGCCCCACTGGTGGGCGATTAGTCCCGTCCCGACGCAGTAGCGTCGTGGACGAGGATCCACGACCCCTATGGGGTCGGGACTCCCCGCACCAGTCACCCTTCGGGCTCCGGTGCAGGGCAGGCAGATGGTTGCAATCCTGTGGTGGGCGACTAGCTCAGATGGTTAGAGCGCGTCACTGATAATGACGAGGTCTCAGGTTCGATTCCTGAGTCGCCCACCACAGGATTGTTCGTCACTGACCTCGCCCTGTACCCGAGCGTAGCGAGTGGTACAGGGTAATGACGAGGTCTCAGGTTCGATTCCTGAGTCGCCCACCCGAGGGACTATAGAAAGTGAAAAGAGCGCCTACATTGAAATAACGAGATCTGGTTACGGGTTCGTAGCTCAGTTGGTTAGAGCGCCACATTGACATTGTGGAGGTCAGAGGTTCAACTCCTCTCGGACCCACCAGTTCGTTTCGTCCGTCGAGTTACGCGTCCCGGCATTCGCCAGGCCGCTCCACCCTCCGGACGAAGCCTCACTTGACCCCACGAACGCGTGCTCGTCCCGCACATGCGGGACTGCGCGCCACATTCGTGGGGACCCCCAGGGGTACATTTACAATTATCTCATCGATTGCCACAACTGGAGCCGCGGTAGCTCAGTGGTAGAGCGCAGCCCTGAAGAGGCTGGCGTCGTCAGTTCGATTCTGACCCGCGGCACCAGTTGTGGCAGATCATTCTTTCTGTAGCGAAGCGACGAAGCAAGCGTCCGGTGAGTTGTCGGTGGCAAGTCGTCGCTGCCCAGGATAGGATCAGCCTCCGCCTACGCTGAAGCTTCGGCGGACAGGCTGAAGAGGCTGGCGCCCGCCGCGCATCGCGCGTCGAGGCGGGTCATCAGTTCGCCCTGCACCACTCACTCCGTTCGGATGCAGGGCGCCGTGTACCCGAGCCCTGCGAGTGGTTCACGGCGATTCTGACCCGCGGCACCATTGAGGGCAGTTCACAATGCAAGGACAATTGTTCCCAGTGGTCGGGGTGTGGCGCAGTTGGTAGCGCGCCTGCTTTGGGAGCAGGAGGCCCCGAGTTCAAGTCTCGGCACCCCGACCACTGGGAACCTCAATCCAACTCGTTGCTCGCGTCGATCTCCGTGTGACGCGGCTTTACCGCATCCCGCTCAGGCCTCAGCGAACGTTCATCAGCATGGTTCCAAATATCCCGTTTGCATCTGGGCACCCTTTGCACGTGCGCATGGCGATCGAACGAATCTGTTCAAGTACGAACCGGAGCCCCCTGGACTCCGGTTTTTCTTTGCCATCGAACGTGCGTCTGCTACACTGGCAGCAGGAGGATCTCGCCTTGATGCCTACCCCTATGTCAGAGGTACACATCCACGAAGGACTCACCCCCGAAGGAAATGAGCTCAAGGAAACCGCGCTCGCACACGCAGAGTGGCTACGCAGCACGCTCACCACAGAGTTCGTTGACCGCGCGAAGTCTAGTGGACTCCTAGATGACGACGGCGCAATGCTGCTCGCCGAGTGTCAGAACTTCGAGAACTACATTGCGAAGAGCGATGCAGACCGCGCGCACGTCGACCAGCTCATCGAGAGCTTGAAGGAATTCTCCGAAACCGCGTAGCATGGGTGAAGCGCTTACCCAAAAACGGTGCGTTCCCTGCGAAGGGGGCGTGCCAGCGCTCACCGATGCTGAAGCGCAGCAACTCCTCCCGCACGTACCGGGGTGGCGGGTTGTGCTTGCCGAAAAATCTGGCAGCCACGTAGCTACGCTCCAGACGTCTATGACCTTTACGAACTTCCGTGAGGCCATGGCCTTCCTCCGCAAAGTCGAGGACGTTGCTGAAACTGAGGGCCACCACCCCGACTTCTGCGTGCACTACAACGTCGTCGACTTCACCTTGTGGACCCACGCCATTGGGGGTCTGCACGAAAATGACTTCATCCTGGCGGCGAAGATTGACGCGCTTCGCTAGCTGAGCACGGCGACGAAAATTCCTGCGGCTAGGAGGACGAACAGGGTGACGGTGAGCGCGAAACCCATGATGATCCGGTAGTTGACCGGCGGGTCTTTGATGATGTGCCCGTGCTTTGAGGGGATAGCTGACCCCGGCTCCAACCCGCGCGTGTGCATGCGCTCGTTCACGTGCTGGTACGACCACCCTGCCTTGAGGAGGAGCGTGCGAATTTCCGCATCAGTGTAGCCGATGCTGCGGGTATGGTTCAGCCAGTTCTGGAATTGCGCGTCGTCGTGCATGTTTTCTCGTTATGAATTCGTGTTCGTCGTCACCGTGTAGCTCTGCACGCACTGCTTCTCGCCAGACGTGAGCGTTGCACAGAGATTGTAGTTCTCCCCGGCATTCGTAAGAGTGTAGCTGTACGGAGTCTTCGTAACAGGATCTTCAGGTATTTTTTCGATGTACGTGCCAAGGAGCGCCGCGTAGTTCTGCGGGAAGCGGTCTTCCTGTGCTTTGTACATTTCAATTGCGAACTGCAGCTCGAAGATATCCATTGAGCGCGTCGTATCTGGATTACTCGACACGCTCGTATTCGTATTGAATGGTACAGCATTACTGTCAAACTCCGGTGCATCGTACAAGGAGGTGCTGTCGATGAACAGGTCATCATCGTACGGTTGTATGATCGATCGCGCGCCAATGACGGTCCAGACGAAAATGCCAATCACCACTACCCAACCGAGGGAAGCCGCAATGATCATGCTCGTTGTGGAAGTCCTAGACACTGGCAGTACCTGCTGGCGGTAGTTCGCCGCCGTGTTGTACATGCCGAGGGTGTACGTAATGAAGATGGGCAAGAGGAGTCCGACGTCGAGGAGCGCGATGATCAGCGAAGGTATAAACGAGTTGACGTCGAGGAGGGTCAAGATGATGTATGCGAATATTGTGATCGCGACCATGGGGCCGAGTACTGCCACAAGCCGGCCAAACGTTCGCCACCACATGCCGTGCACAATTGCTTGGCTTTCCCGAACAGCGTGAAGACCTCGGCCATTCCCGAGGAGCGCCGCGAACGGCGTGTACACGAGGTAGGTACCAATCCAGGCGATGGTCGTGAAGAAGAGCACGACACCGAGGATCGGGAAGAGGTAGTCCGGGATGTCGTACATGTCTAAGGTGTAGCTCGCAACGGTACCGAAAGACGCAATGGCGATAGCTAGGATCGTGAACCCTGAGAGCACGTACCCGACAATGAGGTTTGCCCAGAAGATGTGGCGCACGTGCTTGAGCGCTGCCACGAGGATGCCGAAGAATCGCCGCTGTCCATCCGGCGTCATGACCGTGAGGCCAATAGCGGACCAGAGCCAGGTAGCGACGAGCGTGTTCAGGAGGAGGACGCCGAGGTACAGCGCGAAGAAGAGGAGGATGTACGATATCGGACTTCCTGATGTGAGCCCCCCGGTGAGTGCGTTGTCAATAACCGCGAAGATGACGAGCCACGTCGCAGCAAGCGTTACGGCGAAGGTGACGAGACCAGCGAGAACGCCGTACCCAAGGTAGTAGCCAAATCGCGTGGCGTAGCTTGCGAACGTCGCGCGGAAGATTGCCATTGGTCCCGGCAGTTCTGTCACCAATGTTGTGGGAGGAGCAGGGTCCGGCGCGGCACTCGGCGGTGCAGCGGGCATTTCCTGCGGCACTGGCTGCACTGGGGTGGATGGGCTCAAGAGCGCGGCAATTTGCTGGTCAGACCATCCAGCAGATCGGAGTTGCTGGGCAATATCCTCATCATTCATCCCTTGCTGGCGAACGGCTGCGAGCCACTCTGCGTACTGCGTGTCCATATACGAGGAATGTTAAGCACACCTTTGCGAATGTAGTGCGGGTGTGCGGCGGGGTATAGTTTATAGTTTAGATGTTTCTCTACGTGCATCAGTAGACTGTTACTAGTGTACCATTTTTTTTGAGCATTGTCAACATGTACACGCACATTTTTCCAGCATGAACTAAAAAGTAGCACCCGTCTCTCCATGAGACGGGTGCTGAATGTTCATACCCTATTTTTCCGCGTGAGTCGCTTCCCGCAACTCGTGCAGAATTTGTAGTTGAGTGCGCTGTACCCACTGTGCAGACCAGCGCAATGAGGATCAGGCTCGAGGGAGCGAAGGGGCTCCCCTGATTCCGGATCAAAAGCCCACAGCTTTTCGTAGCGAATCCGGAGATCTGGATTCACACCTCGTTGCACGTGCAGACCACCCAATGGACTTCTCCTTATGCCAAGGTTGGTGTTTGTGAAGCTTCCAAAAAAACATCGTACTGCATACGCTACGATGATTCGTGCGATGTGTCAATGCGCCGAGCACTTGTTTTTCCTAGGTTTTTTGCTAGTCTCGAAGGTATCGCCCCACTAAACCTCTTCGCGTATGGCAGACCCCAAGCGCTTGTACCGTTCCAAAGCTAACCGCGTCGTCGCAGGCGTGTGCGGCGGCCTGGGAGATTACTTCAGTCTAGACCCGGTACTTTTCCGCATCCTCTTCGTGGCACTTACGCTCGTCGGCGGCTCGGGCATCCTGCTCTACATCGTGCTCATCTTCGTGATTCCCGAGGAAGGCGTGTCGAGAGTTTCTGTAGAAGGCGTGGTCAACGAAGTGAAAGATAGCGTCCAGAAGACTGCGCAGGAGGTGCGGGATAACCCACGTTGGTTCGATAACCGGCGCAACCTCATCGCTGGGCTCATCATTCTCGTGGGCGTTGTTTCTCTCCTCAATCAGTTCACGCTTTTCAGCTGGCTATCGTGGAATGTCTTCTGGCCCATCGTCATCATTGGCGTGGGTGTGCTCCTCATTGCTAAGCGTCGCTAGTATGGACAACCCACAAGGAACCCAGAGCGGAGAGCAGAGAACGCACAACCCAACAGCGGAGTCGCCACAGGCTGAGACTCCCAAAGTTGAGCCAGCAAAGATTGAGGTGGTAAAGGAAGTTCATCACCATCACGACCGAGAGCGTGGGCCGGGTGGGGCGTTCATTGGAATTCTCATTGTCGCGCTCGGCGTGTACTTCTTGGGCAAGCAGGCGGGGTGGTTTCCCGAAGACGTAGAGCTCAACTGGAACTGGATTTGGCCGCTGTTCATCATTGCCTTTGGTGTATCACTGCTCTCTCGCCGCAGCGCCTTTGGTTGGCTCCTCACGACGTTCCTGACCCTTGGAGTATTGGGATTTTTGGCCGCGGCAGCGTTTGGGGCATTTGGGAAGGTCAGTCCACTGGAAACGGATACGGTGAGCATTGCGAAGGAAGCCGACCTGAAGAACCTCGCTTTAGATATCGACACCGGCGCGGGGAAGTTGATCATTACCGGTGGTTCCGACAAGCTCATAACCGGAACGCATACCCACCGCGGCATGCGGCTCGACCAATCGAATACCTTCGACAATGGCACGCAGCGTGTGAGTTTGAGCACCGATAAAGATTGGGGTTGGATTGGCCGTCACCGCAATGACCTGGAACTCCTTCTGGCAAGTGATATTGAGACACGTCTCACTCTTGATTCCGGTGCCATGGACATGGAACTCGACCTCACAACTGTGCGAGTGACAGACATTGATATCGACACGGGCGCATCAGACTTGTCGCTCATCCTCGGCGACCTCGTCGACAAAGCAACGGTGAGCGTTGGTGCGGGTGCGAGCTCCATTGATGTGAGTCTGCCCAAGACCATCGGCGCGCGCCTCACCTGGGACGCCGGTGCGAGCTCCAAGAACTTGCCGGACTTCACCAAGCTTGACGACCGGACGTACGAGACGAGTAACTACGCCAGCGCAAGCAAGAAAATCGATCTAGACTTCGATCTCGGAGCCGCGAGCCTGGACGTGACCTGGCGGTAAGCTGGCAATCCTGATATCCTCCTAGACGGATGGGAGTTCCCATCCGTCTTTGTATCCC
Source organism: Patescibacteria group bacterium (assembly GCA_041738495.1). GTDB lineage: Bacteria > Patescibacteriota > Patescibacteriia > PEXW01 > PEXW01 > CAIPSZ01. The sequence continues at coordinate 6,948 of JBGSPR010000026.1, read as the reverse complement.
CTTCCTATGCGTCTCCTCTGGACCTACCTGAAGAAATTCAAGAAACTCCTGCTCTTCTCGCTGTTCCTGGCAATGGTCAACCAGGTGTTTTCGCTGCTCGATCCGCAGATCATGCGTCTGCTGGTGGACCGGTACGCTACCCGCGTGGGCGAGCTAAGCCAGAAGGATTTTCTGAATGGGGTCATTATCCTGGTTCTCCTCTCCATGAGTACGGCGCTGGTTTCTCGCATTGCGAAAAACTTTCAGGATTACTTCGTGAACGTCATTGTGCAGCGCATGGGCGCGCGGCTGTACGCCCATAGCGTGAGCCACTCGTTCTCCCTCCCCTACCAAGCCTTTGAAGACCAGCGCTCTGGTGAGCTCTTGCAGAAGTTGCAGAAAGCCCGGACCGACGCGCAAGCCCTCATCACGAGCGCGATTGGTATTCTCTTCTTCTCGCTGGTTGGCATCATCTTCGTCCTCGCGTACGCGTTCACCGTGCACTGGTCTATTGGGCTGGTGTACTTCCTCATGGTTCCCATTCTCGGCTTCATCACGTTCACCATTAGTCGAAAAATAAAAGTTGCGCAAAAGCAGATCGTTGCTGAGATGGCCTCACTCTCTGGGTCAACCACAGAGACGTTGCGGAATGTGGAGTTGGTGAAGAGCTTGGGCTTAGACACCCAAGAAATTGAACGACTGAATGCCACGAATGATCGGATATTACATCTAGAGTTGAAGAAGATCATCCTCATACGAAAGTTTAGCTTTATCCAAGGGACGCTCATCAACACGTTCCGCTCCGCTCTGCTCGTGCTCATGTTCTGGCTCATTTTCCAGCAGAACGTATCGTTGGGTGAGTACTTTACCTTGCTCATTTACTCGTTCTTCATTTTCAGTCCACTCGCTGAACTCGGCATGGTCGCCCAGCACTTCCAAGAAGCACGCGCCAGCATGGAGCAGCTGGAAGACATTCTCAAGCAGCCCGCCGATGAGCAACCCGCACGCCCACTGGCAGTAGAGAAACTCACCGAAATTTCATTCCGGGATGTTGGGTTCCGCTATGCCTCCGCGCCCACACCCGCAGTTGAGCATGTGGATGTGACGCTGCAATCAGGTAAAACCATTGCGTTTGTTGGGCCGTCAGGCTCTGGGAAGACAACGCTGGTGAAGCTCCTCGCAGGCTTGTACAAACCCACGCATGGCAAGCTGCTGTTCAATGATGTGGATAGCCAAGCCATGGACTACCAGCAGTTCCGCCAGCGCATTGGCTTAGTGGCGCAGGAGACGCAGCTCTTCGCCGGCACAATCCGAGAGAACTTGCTCTTCGTCCGACCCAAAGCAACGGATGCCGAGTGTCTCGCTGCACTCGATGCCGCAGCCGCAACGACCATTATGCAACGCTCCGCTCACGGCTTGGACACACGTATTGGCGAGGGCGGTCTCAAACTCTCGGGCGGCGAGCGCCAGCGGTTGGCCATTGCTCGGGCGCTGCTCCGAGAGCCGGATCTCATCATCTTCGACGAAGCCACGAGCAGCTTGGATAGCATTACTGAGCAGTCCATTACGGAGACAATAAAAGATATTACCGATAAGAAGCCACAGCTCATGACCGTACTCATTGCCCACCGGCTCTCTACCATCGCCCACGCTGACGTCATCTACGTGCTTGAACGCGGGAAAGTTGTGGAGCATGGGAGTCATGCGGATTTGCTGAAGGCAGGCGGCTTGTACGCCGCGCTGTGGAGACAACAAGGGGCATCGAATTGATTGTCATTGCGAGCGATCGTCGGGAGTGTGGCAATCTTGCCGGTCACAAGAGAAAGCAGGATTGCCACGGTCGGCCTTTGACCTCCCTCGCAATGACATGCGTGGGGACTTGATTTTTCCTGAGAACACAGGACAATGAGGGAGTCGCCACCCCTTACCCTGCACCTCATGCGTCGCCCCTTTGCCTATAGCCTCGTTGCCATTTTTGCTGCTGCCGGGAGTGCCCTCTCGGGGTACTTGAGCTACATCAACCTCTGGGGTGATGGTTGTGAGAAGGCAGCCATAAGCTGTAGCGCCAGCGCGTCGGGACCGGTGATGATAATTGGCCTCCCCAATTGCGTGTACGGGTTTGCAATGTTCTTCATCGTGTTTGTTTTGGCTATTGCAAGCATTGCCCGTGACCTACCCAAAGTGCGCGCCACCATTTTTTGGCTGGCTGTGGTGGGGACATTGTTTGCGCTCGGGCTTTCGGTGTACGAGATATTCTGGCAAAAGGCTAGCAGTCTACCGGCCTGCGTGTACGGTCTGGTTTTCTACGCGTGCATCCTGGCATTGAGCTGGATGCAGCGGCGCACTTCGTCATCTATAGCTCCTATTAGCAAGTAAATATATGGACACCCAACCGCAGCCGGCAATTGAGAAAACGCCAGCCAAGAAGAAGCACTACACCTGGTACTGGTGGGTGCTTGGCATTGTTGTGGTCATCGTCCTAGCTATCGCCTGGACGGGCATTTACAACATTCCCGTAGCTTCTGCCATCATGGGCGCCAACAAGCCCAAAGATTTAGGCGTGAACGTGAGCGAAGAAGCATACGCTGCTATCCAGCAGAAAGTTCCGCTCACCATTGCAGGCGAGAAGGTAGACTACAGCAGCGCGCCGTCAGAGATTTTCTCTGGGTCTGTACCGGTAGACACGCAGAATACTTCGGAAGAAGTTACTTCCTGGCTTTCTAACATGGCTGGTGCGAACCCGCCCGTCACTGACGTGCAAGTGCGGATGATTGAAGGCGGTGTAGAAATTTCTGGTATGGTCCAGCAGTACGTGAAAGCACCGATGTACGCCAAGGTGATGATCAACCGGACGAGCGAGAAGAGCGTGAGCCTGGATATAACTAGTGCCAAGCTGGGGCGTTTCAGTGTGCCCGAGAAGTACGTGCAGCAGTTTGAGGACTGGGTGGTGAAGAAAGTGAACAGCCGCATGGCGAGCATCCCCGGCTTCCGTCTTGACCAGCTGGAGTACCACGATGGCTACGACATCTGGAAAGGCACCGTGCCCGCTCAGGTGAAGCCCGCGCTCAACGGGTACGCGGATTTACTGCTGGAGTAGCATGGTAGAATGTAGACATGAAAATCGCCTGGCTGCTGGTTAACTGTAACTCGATAAGAGAAGCAGATCGTATTGGGAAAGAATTATTACGGCAGAGGTATATTGCCTGCTACGATATTATTGCGCGCCAGAAAGCGGCGTACTTTTGGCCCCCGAAAAGTGGAAAAATCGAAAACGCAAAAGGCGCGATGGTGATTCTGGTAACCCTGCCCAAGCAGACCAGTGGTGCACGAAAGATGATCGCTCAACTTCATGGTGATACGTTGCCGTCAATCAATGGTTTGTCGGTTGAAGTTTCCACCACATATGGTCAGTGGGTAAAGGGAGAGGCAACGCATGCCTATAAATAGGCGTCAGCAAAAATTGCAGGAGGTCGCCAGCAAGCGCCAAGCGGGTTTTATTGTCGTGCTGGAGGACATTCACGACCCGCACAATGCCGCAGCAATCCTGCGCACTTGCGATGCCTTTGGCGTGCAGGACGTGTGGTCCATCTTCAACAAAGAGAAAGCGTACAACCCGCGGCGTGTGGGCAAGTCCAGCAGTTCCTCGGCAAATAAGTGGCTGACGTTTCGGGTGTTCAAGTCTGTTGCCGAGTGCAAGGCCGCGCTGAAGCGCTTGGAGTATGAATCTGTTGGCACGGTGCTGCACGACAATGCCGAAGACTTTACCAAAGCCAAGCTCACGGCAAAACGGATTGCCTTGTGGGTTGGTAACGAACATGCGGGTTTGTCCGAGCAAGCTAGTGCAGCGTGCGACCGTTTACTCATTCTGCCTATGAAAGGTTTTGTGGAGAGCTTGAACGTGTCGGTGATGACGGCAATATCCATTTACGAAATTAGTCGGCAGCGGGCTGGTCGGAAGCAGTACGCGAGGAGCACGAAGGACGCTGCAACCCTCGCCCGAGATTTCTCTGGTCGATAAAAAAAGAAAGGCACATGCGTGCCTTTCATCAAGAGAATTTACACCGCTCGCCGGAAGGCGGTCGACTTGGGTTCGCCCAGCTGCGCGCGCAAGCGGTTGCACGCGTACGTAAGCTCGGTGCTGAAGTAGTCAGCCAGGTGCTTGAAGCGTTTGGGTGTTTTAGCGCGGAAGACCTCGATGAGTTCGGGGTAGATCTCCTCGGTCTCCACCAGCTGCTTGCGCTGGAAGGCTTCGTTCTCCTTGAGGATCGTCCGCATGTTGTGCAGCCGGTCCGCCAGTTTGACGAGGATGATCCACCAGTCCTTCGGCTCAACTGAGGTGAGACCCCAGTAGTAGTCTTTGCCACGCTCTTTGGTGACGATGCGCAAGCCGCGGTAAATGTCGCGACCGAAGATGTGCTCGATGTCGTCCCACGTGAGGATGAAGGAGTCCTCGACCAGGTCGTGCATGAAACCCACGCAGATGGGTTTGCCGAGGAAGACCTTGCACTCCAGGACGATGATGAGCGCCACGCCTTTGCAGTGGTCGAAGTACCGCGTGCGGTTGTCTCGTCGAAACTGATCGCGATGGCCATACTTCGCCATGCGGTATGCCAGCATGACCTGCTGGAATTCGCTTGGGTAGAGCTGGGTCTGGACAAGTCGCTCGAACGTCGGACGGTCGAAGATGCGTCTCGAGTAGCCAATGCGAATTCTCGGGGTAGCGGGTTGTTTCGTGACCATGCCACGCTCCTTGTTAGGGTTCTCTATTGATTTTCACCCACTCTAGCAAACCCTTGGAGAGCGTCAAATGGAAGTACGCGCACGAGCGTGTATGGGATTTGACAAGAGTTACCGGTTCCTATATTATGAGTATATATTCATAAGTGAAGGGAGGTGATAGCAATGCCACGATTTGACGGTCGAGGCCCGATGTGGGGCGGTGGACCAGGCGCTGGGTGGGGCATGGGTCCGTGCGGCGCAGGATGGCACCACGGATTCGGACGGCGGTACGGTGGGTACGGGTACCAACAGTACTCGTCCCCGAAGAGTGAGCTCGCAGCGCTGGAAGATGCCGAGCAGGCACTCACGGAGGAATTAGAAGCCCTCCGTAAAGAAAAGGCTGCCCTCAAGGGAAGCCGGAAGTAAAAGAAGGCTGGGGAGCTGGGTCCTCGGCAGTTGCCGAGGACCCAGGCAGCCTCCTTTGCCCTCAGACTAGCAATTCCTCCTAACGCAATCAATACGTATGGCTCGTCCTCGACTGCAGCGTCACGTCTGCGTGCAACCACACACCACGTACTTCAAGCCGCGCGGCATCCCCCTGCGTGCCCTGCAGCAGGTTGTCATTACCCACGAAGAGATGGAAGCGCTCTGGTTGAGTGACGACCGTGGGCACAGCCAAGTACGCGTCGCGAAGCACATGCGCACCTCGCAGAGCACCGTGCAACGACTGCTACAGAGTGCGCGGAAGAAAGTGAGCCACGCGCTCATCCACGGCCAGGCAATTACTCTTGACAACCGTGGGTAGCATGCGCGCCTGGCGATTCACCCTCGGCATCGCACTCTTCGTGATCTTGGTGTGCGGGCAAAGCGCGCAGGCGTCTGCTCCGGTGAACGTGTACTTCTTCTGGGGGCAGGGGTGCCCGCACTGCGCGAAGGCGAAGGCATTTTTGCAAACTATTTCTTCGACAGACGTTCGTGTTCACGACTATGAGGTGTGGTATAGCGCGGAGAATGTACAGCTCCTCCAGGACGTCGGGGCGGCGCTGAACGTCAGCGTTGCAGGCGTACCGTTTACTGTGATTGGCGAGCAGAGTTTCTCCGGATACTACACCGACGAGACCACAGGCGCTGAGATGCAGCGTGCGATTGGTCTCTGCGCGTCGCGTGGCTGCACTGACCCCGTGGCCGCACTCGCTGGCGTTGAACCTACTTCTCCCGACACGTCCTCCCGTCTCGACTCGGACGAAACTGAAGACACCGGGACTTCGTCGAAGACTGTTCACCTGCCGCTTGTTGGCACGCTCAACACCGAGCACCTCTCACTTCCGATTCTTACTGTCATCATCGCCGCACTGGACGGATTCAACCCGTGCGCGATGTGGACGCTACTCTTCCTCATCGGGCTCCTCGTTGGCATGCACGATCGTCGGCGGATGTGGGTGCTCGGTAGTGCATTCATTGGAGCATCGGCGTTCGTCTACTTCCTCTTCCTCGCAGCGTGGCTCAACCTCCTGCAGTTCTTGGGTGCCATGGTGTGGGTCCGGGCGATCATCGGCGTTATTGCCCTCGGCGGCGGCGGGTACTACCTGAAGGAGTTCTTCACTCACCGTGATGCGACGTGCAAGGTGACCGGACAGGCGCAGCGTCGTCGCCTGCTCGATCGACTCCGCCAGTACGCCCAAGCTCGTAGTTTCTGGCTGGCACTCGGGGGGATTATTCTCCTGGCTATGGCCGTGAACCTCGTGGAGCTCGTGTGCTCGGCTGGTTTACCCGCCGTGTACACGCAGGTCCTCGCGCTCTCGGATCTCCCGCAGTGGCAGTACTACGCGTACCTCCTCCTCTACATTGTCGTATTCCTGTTGGACGACCTCTTCGTCTTCTTCGTCGCCATGAAGACACTCCAGGTTACTGGGCTAACGAGTACGTACGCGCGTGCCTCGCACCTCATTGGCGGAGCGGTCATGCTCATCATCGGGCTCCTCCTCATCTTCAAGCCCGAGGTGCTGATGTTTGGGTAGCGTGAGAACTACGCGCAGCTTTAGTGGCGCACGGTGACTGCTCGCACAATCGCCTCGGCATCAATCCCCTCGTAGGCCAGGAGCTGTTCCGGTGTTCCGCTGTGGGGAACTTTCCGGACGGCTAGCGAGGTTACTGGTGCGAGCGTACCGACAACTTCCCGTACGGCATCCGCAATCCCGCCTTCTGGTACGTGGTCTTCCACGACAATTACATGTTTGGTTTGTCGGGCTG
>JBGSPR010000017.1:0-2958 GCA_041738495.1 Patescibacteria group bacterium | reverse complement strand
CTGGTCGTAGCCGAGCGCGACGATCGCGGGCTGCAAGCGGATGATGATGGCGAGCTTGTCCCGCCCTGGGAGGCCCAGAACCGCTCGGTCGACTGAAGGATCCGCGGCTACGGCAGCGCGCCGGCTACCCTGTGTGTGGTCTGGGAGATGGCCCTTCACCCTGCGCACTGTTGCATCTCGCGCGACGACCACGGTGAGCCGGTCGCCCAGGGCCCGCGCCGTGCGGAACAGGAAGCGGTGGCCTGGGTGGAGCCCATCAAACGTGCCAGTGACGACGACGTGCACCATGGGTGGAGTATAGCGGAAACCTTGGTATACTACGCGTAACATCGCCCTCACCCAACACGGAGGTTCGCCATGGCTAGGAAGCCGCTCTCCGCAGGTCCCGAGCCTGCGCAGCCGTTGATTCTCGTGTGCGTTGCGTGCAACGAAGAATTCGTTTTCACTGTCGAAGCGCAGGTGTACTTTGCAGAGAAGGGGTACACCGAACCGCCCAGGCGGTGTAAGTCGTGTCACCACGAGTACAAAGCCGCGCAACGCGGCGAGACCGTGCAGGCGCTCCCAAGCGCCTAACCCCAGCAATCCGCCACCCCCCATGATGGCGGATTATTTTTCCGTTGACGCAGGGTCGCGAACGGGGTAGGATGGGCGCTCCCACACCAAATGAAAAGTGAACATACGATAGGAATAAGGAGGAGCGCATGCAAGATAAGTGCGCGGTCTTTGGTATGTACGGTAGCGAGCGCGCGTCGTTCGCAAGCTACGACGGGCTGCACATGCAGAACCACCGTGGCGACAAGTCGTCCGGCATGGTCACCGCCGATGGTACGTCCCTGCACGTCCATAAGGGCATGGGCCTGGTGCCGGAGGTCTACCGGACGGCCGATCTGGAGCGTTTGCGCGGTACGATTGCCATTGGGCACAATCGCTACGCGACGTGCGGCCCAGGGACCCTCGCCAATATACAGCCATTCCTCATTCGCACGACGTCAGGTCTGCAGTTCGCTGTTGCGAGCAATGGGGATGTTCCGGCGTACCAGGAGTTGCGGCAACGTGCCGTGGACGCTGGGTACGACGTGCAGTCGCAGAACGATGGCGAGTTGATAGGCTGGTACATTGCTTGGGGGTACGACCAGACAGGCGACATGGTTGAAGCCATGCGCTGGGCAATGCATCAGGTTCAGGATGGCGCGTACTCGTGCGTCGCCTGCACCGTCGACACGCTGTACGCCATGCGCGACCCGCGCGGGATGCGCCCGATGTGCATTGGGAAGCTCGGTGACGGGTACGTCATCGCTTCCGAGACTGTCGCGTTCGACATCCTGCAGGCGAAGTACATCCGCGACGTCGAACCCGGGACGATCATCCGGATTGACCGTAGCGGTGAGCGAACTTTTCCGTCGCTTGCCATGCCCCACCGTCACTGCGAGTTCGAGATCCAGTACTTCGCGCGGCCGGATAGCCTCGTGTACGGCATGTCCGTTTCGGAAATTCGGGAAGCGCAGGGACGAGTCCTCGCCCGTCACTACGGAGTGGGCGCAGACGTCGTCATCGGCGTGCCCGACTCGGGCCTCCACGCCGCGCTCGGCTACAGTGATGCGAGCGGCATTCCGTTTAAGCTCGGGTTCATCCGGCACCACTTCTCACGACGTGAGTTCATCCTGGATGGACAGGATAGTCGGGACGTGCAGTCAAAGTACAAGCACAATCCCGACCGACGCGTCGTCAGCGAGCGTCGCGTCATCGTCGTCGACGACTCCATTGTGCGGGGGACCGCATCCCGCAAGCTCGTGCGCATGCTCCGGAACGCTGGTGCTCGGGAGGTGCACGTGCGGATAACTACCCCGCCGATCATCGGCCCCTGCTTCTTCGGCATCGACACGCCAACGCTGCACGAGCTCATTGCCTCGCGCATGAGTGTGGAGGAAATCCGCACGTTCATCGAAGCCGACTCCCTGGAGTTCCTCACGCTGGATGAGATGCACGCCTGCATGCCCAACACGAAGCGGGATTTCTGCTCCGCCTGTATGACCCGGCAGTACCCGATGCCCCTCCCACCGGACAAGCAGTACGCGCTCCTCCCTACGTCGTAGTACATTGCAAAGAACCGCCTTCACGTGTGAAGGCGGTTTTCTCTACTTCGTGAGCGCGCGCTTTCCTCGCAGCACCGCAGCAATACGCTTTTCCATTTTCTCCGGCGGTACCTCGGGATCGAAGATATCGACGATGGTGAGCACCTCTTGCGTAGCTGGGCGAGCAGCAGCAGGGAGCTGCTGGGACTTGCGCTTCTTCTTGTGCGTCAGGTTGTACTGACGCTGGTACTCCTTCGCCTTCTCCTTGTGGGCTTGATAGTACCGGCGTTGGTACTCGCGTCGCGCTTCGCGCTTCTCTTCTTCGCTAAGGTTCGATGTCGATTGCCAGGCCATTGCATGCCTCCGCTTCGTGAGACGTTCTGCGAGGTAGCCTAGGGAACGCGGTGGAGCACTGTCAAACGCTGTTGACAGGCGGGTGTGGATTCTTCAAGATGCGGGGATAAAAGAAAAGACAACCTTGAAAACCCGAAAGGAGATTACCGTCATGTCACACCAACCCACCACCGTTTACCGGGATCCGTTCCAGGTAACGCTGGACATCGTCAGCGGCGCCCTCCCCGGCGTTGACCTGGCAACTTTGCTGCAGCAGTACCCGCAGCAGATCATCGACTTGGTTGCCGAAGGCGCCAAAGCTGGCGGTTTCACTGCCAAGATGGTTGACGAGCACGTCGGCGACATCTTCCGTGACGCTGGCCCCGAGGGCGGCGTGCTGGGCAACATCAACTTGCTCGGCCTGCTGTCCTACTTCACCGACAAGTACAACCTGCGCCCGCTCGGCTCCGAAGCACCGCCTGTCTCGGACAAGCCGCAGGCGCCTGCACCCGCCCAGTCTCGTCGCGGTCGTCCGCGGAAGGCTGCGGGCGGG
>JBGSPR010000014.1:0-7244 GCA_041738495.1 Patescibacteria group bacterium | reverse complement strand
CTCACGTGACGCGCTCCCTTCTCGTGAGTGCGTTCGTGGGCGGTGCTGTCCTCATCCTCTTGTACGGCAACTACCGATTCGTAGAGTACCCGGTGAGTCGCATCCCCACCTTGGGCTCGTCGTACTTGCGGTACTGGCTCCCGCTAATCCCGCTCTTCAGCATTGGTGTGGGAGCACTCGTCCAGGAACTCCGCGCGCGCGGTTGGTTGGGGAGGGGATTAGCCTGGACATTCGGGGTGGCCTTGCTCGCGCTCAACCTCACTCACGTCGCAACCGCAGACATTGGCGTACTCCGTACGTTCCCGCGCTTCTCGGAGTGGCAAGCGCAATCCCGTTGGGTTGTTGAGCAAACCCCACCGCAGGCAGTCATCGTTGCAGGGAGCAACGACAAATTGGTATTCCCCCGGCGGCAGGCGATTGGCTTTGATGGTGGAATCCCCCCAGCGTCCCTTGACCTCGCACAGCTCGCGCGAACTGTACCCGCGTACGTCCTCCTCGGCAGTACGGCGCACGCAGAACAGCTGCAACAGCGCTATGCAGGTTCCGTTGCGTTCGAGTTGGCAGAGGGGCCTGGTGGCCTCATCTTGCTCCGTTGCGTGGCGCAGCCCGCGGCCTAGAAGACCATCGCCTGAACCCAGCGGAGGAGGTCACCATCGCGGACGAGAGCTTGGAACATTCCTGGGGTACTCGTCACTACAGCCGAAACAATTCCCGGTTCGTGTATTGTCGTCACCTGGCCGTTCGACGCATTCCTCACAGTTAGGTCATTCTCCCGAATACTCACCGTGACATCCCTCCCGAGGTGCCCAACGAACACCACGGGTTCGTACCAGCGTGAGAAGAGTTCTGGTGTATTCTTGCCTTCCTGGAGCACCCAGGCAGTGCCTCCATTCGTCAAGAACAAGCCGCTTCCATCGGGAATGCGCTGCAGGGATGTGAATGGCGTGCTCTCCTCAATTCTCTCGCGGGTAGCATCGCTCAGCGCGGTGAGACGTGCGGGTGACGACTGTCGCTCACCGTTCCTCGTGAGGGTGAGGAGTACGGCATTTTCCGCGTTTCGAATTTCCAGGAGTTCGCCGTCCTCGGCCCAGTGCACGCTCGCCGCGGTCGCAACCGTCACCTCGTGCAACATTCCGGTGGGCTGGGCGATGACCACGCGGTCGTCCTGCACCCACGCCGCAGCGTTGCCAGTGGGGGCGAGGAGTGCACCCTGGGGAATACCAGTGCGTAGCGTGGTGACGGGTTGTTCGCGAATGAGCTGCACGTCATCGAGAAAGACTGTTTCTCCAGGCCGTACGGTTGTTGCGTGTGCCTGGCTTCCGTACCCAGGAGCTCCAATGAGCACGACGTGGTCGCCGGGGAGTACACCCCGGGCAGTTACTGGGAGCGACGTGGTGCGCTGGGGCTGCCCGTCGACGCTCACCTGAACACGCTTAGGAAATCCGGCAACCGCAATGACGCCCGTGAGCGTGACGCGGCGGTGCTTGACGTCGACGCGGTACCCACGACCGTACGCTATGCTCAGGGGCGCCACGACGAGGAAGATGAGCGCGAATGTCACCGCAAGTCCTCGGCGAACGTAGAGTTCCATGCTTTGTAGAATAGCCTAGGCGAAGGGGAGTGGCTAGGCCAGTTTGCAGTTATCCTGTATACTCCAAGTCGTATGGAGAGTTTCCGAATTACCGGAGGTACACCGCTCTCGGGTAGGACTCGCGTTGCAGGCGCGAAGAATGCCGCGACCAAACTCTTGGTCGCGTCCTTGTTGACCGATGAACCTTGCCGCATTGATAACTGCCCAGACTTAGGCGATACGCAGATTACCTGCGAGCTCCTAGAACGCATTGGCGCGTCTGTTGAGCGGGAGCACGGCACGGTGCACGTGCACACCCCGACGCTCGCGACGACGGTTGTCCACCCGCTCTCGCGGAAGAATCGCATCCCCATTCTCGCGCTCGCCCCGCTCCTCCACCGGGGGAAGCACGCGCAAGTCCCCATTCTCGGCGGTGATCGCATTGGCCCGCGTCCGGTAAACTTCCACATGGACGCGCTCCGCACGATGGGCGCGGAAGTTGAGGAAACCTCCGAGGCCTACGTGGCGAAGGCTGAGCGCTTGCACGGAGCGGACATCCACCTGGCGTTCCCTAGCGTCGGCGCGACGGAGACCATCCTCTTTGCGGCTGTCCTCGCCGAAGGGAAAACCCGGGTTACGAATATCGCTGTCGAACCCGAAGTGCTGGACCTCGTTACCTTCCTGCAGAAGATGGGCGCGCTCATTCACCTGGGCGCTGATCGCCGTTTGGAAGTGGAGGGCGTGGAGAAGCTCCACGGCGCTAGCCACCGCGTGAGTTTCGATAGGAACGAGGTAGTATCTTTTGCGTCTGCCGCCATCGGAACCGGTGGTGACGTGTTCATCGAAGGCGCGGAGCAGGCGCAGCTCATCACCTACCTGAACGTCGTGCGAAAGCTCGGCGGAGCATTTGAGGTTGAGGCCGATGGCATTCGCTTCTGGCGCCGCGGAGAGCTCCGTGCCCTCGACCTGACAACCGACACGCATCCAGGGTTCATGACGGACTGGCAGCAGCCTACGCTCACCCTGCTCACCCAGGCGCACGGCACGTCGCACGTGCACGAGACAATTTACGAAGACCGCTTCGGCTACACGCGCGACCTCACGGGCATGGGTGCAGAGATAACCGTGGAGAGCGCGTGTGGAATTCCGAATTGCCGTTTTGCCGGGAGCGGCGTACCGCACTACGCAACCGTGCACGGTCCAACCCCCCTGCATGCTTCCACGCTCCGCATTCCAGACATCCGCGCAGGTATGGCGCACGTTGTCGCAGCGCTCATCGCACGCGGCACGAGTACGCTGGAGGGCATCGAGCACCTCGATCGGGGGTACGTGAAGCTTGAAGATCGCCTGCGCCAGCTCGGCGCGAGCATCACCCGCGCATGATCACTCCACCACCACGCCAGCGACTCATCCCCCTGTGGTTCCTGCCGGTTACCTTTGGTATTCTCCTGTGCGTTGGCTTCATTGGTGGGTACTGGGTGGCGAACCGTGACCGAGGTCTGACCAATCCACTCGATGCCTTCCGGTCGTCGTCCAAGCTTGTGCCGAACGCTGGATCCATCCTCGACGCTACGGTAGACCGCATTGAGGCAGAGTACGTTCACCAGCCAGTCGACGAGCAGACGCTGTTCTACGGGGCAATGAGCGGCCTCGTCAGCAGCTTGGGCGATCCGTACTCCAACTTCCTCACCCCAACCGACGCGAAGGCGTTCCGCGATGACCTGGACTTGAGCATCGAGGGTATTGGCGCGGAAATTGGCTACAAGGACAAACGGCCAGCAATCATCGCCCCCCTGCCCGATACTCCGGCAGAGAAAGCAGGCCTGCGAGCGGGAGACTTCCTCCTCGTGGTCAACGACGAAGACGTCACCAGCATGACCATCGACGAAGTAGTGCGGCGCATTCGTGGAGAAGCGGGGAGCACCGTGGTCTTGGTCATCGAGCGGGATGGGAAGCGTGAGACGTACACGGTCACGCGAGCGCGCATTACCGTTTCCAGTGTGACGAGCGAAGTCCTCGATGAAGACTACGTGCGCATTTCCCTAGTGAGTTTCAACGACGAAACCTTGAGCTCGTTGGATGCCATCATCCGGCCGCTGCTCCTAGATTTGCCTAAAGGTATTATCCTGGATGTGCGGAATAATCCTGGCGGACTCCTCGACGCAGCCGTAGAAGTCGCTGGGGAGTTCATGGGAAAGCAAGCCGTTGTGCAGGAGGTCGACGCGGCAGGGAAGCGTACGGTTGACACTGCGAAGCGTGACGCACGACTTCCACGTGTCCCCCTCGTGATCCTCGTCAACGAGGGGAGTGCATCGGCTTCCGAAATTCTGGCCGGTGCCCTGCAGGATGCGAAGCGTGCCACGGTGGTAGGTGAGACGACGTTCGGCAAGGGCAGCGTGCAAACCCTCGAGGAACTCCCCGATGGCTCTCAGCTCAAGCTTACGGTTGCTACCTGGCTCACGCCTGCTGGTCGGTCAATCGATAGCGTGGGAATTACCCCAGACGTCGTCGTCGCCTCTGACGGCAGTGAGAGTGATGATCCGCAGGTTGCGCGTGCTCTCGAACTACTCAAAGCAGCACAGTAATGAACGTCATCTTCCTCAAGAACGTGCCACCCTACCGCGCCGGACAGGTTGCCAGCGTTGCCCACGGGTACGCGCAGAACTTCCTTCTCCCAAGGAAGCTCGCGACACTCGCCACTCCACAAGCCATCCAAGACGCCCAAGCTCGGCAACGTCAGGACGCTGCAAAGCAGGCGCACGCGCAGGAGGGGATTGCGCGCCTGCAGGCTGCACTCCAGGGCGCAACCTTCCGCATACCAGCAGCTGCGTCACCGTCGGGTACGCTCTACGCAGCGTTAAGTCCGCGGAGTATTCGGGAGGCAATTGCCAAACAGCTGGACGTCGCAGTTCCGGATACCCTGGGTGAAGGATCGCCTCCAATCAAAACTACCGGCTCGCACCAGGTTCGCTGGAGCATAGCTGGCCAATTCGTTACTTTTACCATCGACGTATGACTGCGAAACGCACGCGCTACATCTTCGTTACCGGTGGGGTATGCTCGGGGCTTGGCAAAGGTATTGCCGCAGCGTCCATTGGCGCGTTGCTGAAGGCTGCGAAGTACTCGGTCTTCTCTATCAAGTTCGATCCCTACCTCAACGTCGACCCAGGGACGATGAACCCGTACCAGCACGGTGAGGTATTCGTCCTCCGCGATGGCACGGAGACCGATCTCGACCTGGGGCACTACGAGCGGTTCTTGGATGTGGAGTTGACGAAGTCTTCCTCCGTATCAACGGGTCAGCTCTACCAGCGTGTCATCGCGCAGGAACGCGCAGGACGGTACCTCGGGAAGACCATACAAATCATCCCGCACATCACCGATGCCCTGAAGGGCGCCATACGAGACGTTGCGGATGCAGAGAAGCCGGACGTCCTCATTATGGAAATTGGCGGGACGGTCGGTGACATCGAGGGGGAGCCCTTCCTGGAAGCAGCGCGGCAAATGCGCCACGAGCTGGGCAACCACGTCCTCTTCGTGCACGTAGGACTCCTGCCGTACATGAAGACCACGAAGGAGCTGAAGACGAAACCCGTGCAAGCCTCGGTGCGCGAGCTGCAGCGCGCGGGCATCCAGCCAGACATCATCATCGCACGCGCGGATGAGACCATACGTAAAGAGCACCTCGAGAAGCTCAGCCTTTTCTGTGGCGTGCCCTTGGCCGCAGTGATTCCGGCCAAAACTTCCCGCAGCATCTACGACGTTCCCCTGGACATGGAGAAGCACGGGATTACGAAGATCGTCCTGCAGGGTCTTGGCTTGGACAACCGACGGCCACTACTCACGCCGTGGCGCGAGCTCGTGCGACGGTCGCGGAATGGAAAGCCAACGCTCACGATTGTCCTCGTAGGGAAGTACGTCGAGCACGGGGATGCCTACCTCTCTGTGGTTGAAGCACTGCGCGCCGCATCGTATGCAAACGGAACGAAGCTCACGCTCACGTGGGTGGATGCCGAAAAGCTCGAAGAACGTGACCAGCGGTCGTGGGATATGCTCCGCCAGGCTGATGGCATTGTCGTTCCTGGTGGGTTTGGTTCACGCGGAGTGGAGGGGAAGGTGTCTGCGGTTCGCTACGCGCGCGAAGAGCGGGTGCCGTACTTCGGTTTGTGCTTGGGCATGCAGATAGCCACCATTGAGTTCGCACGGCACGTGGCGAAGGTGAAGGACGCAACGAGCACGGAATTTACCCCTGAGTCGAAAGCGCCGGTCATCCACATCATGCCCGAGCAGGAGAAGAAGATGCTCTCGCAGGAGTACGGAGCAACCATGCGCTTGGGAGACTGGGAGTGTGCGCTTACCCCCGGGAGCGTGAGTGCGAAGGCCTACGGCACCAGCAGCGTGCGCGAACGTCACCGACACCGGTACGAATTCAACAACGACTACCGTGAGGCTCTCGAGAAAGCTGGCTTGCGCATTGGCGGAACCTCGGCGGATGGGAAGCTGGTGGAAATTGTTGAACTCGCCGACCACCCGTGGTTCGTGGGCGTGCAGTTCCACCCTGAGTTCACCTCGCGCCCGCTCCGGCCGCAGCCCCTATTCCGCGACTTCATTGCCGCAGCGAAGAAACGTAAAGCAGCCCGGTAGAGCACAGGGCTGCAGCGTACTCGACGTTCCCTACACGACGTCGACGAAGCGCGCGCGCCGGAGCGATCCGTCGAAGCGCTTCACTTTGCGCATGCGAAAAGCTACCGTGCCTGCGCGTGCGGCGTAGAGCGTGTCATCCCCACCGCGGCGGACGTTCTTGCCAACGCGAATTGCCGTACCCCGCTGGCGGACGAGAATTGCGCCTGGTCGAACAGATTCACCCGCGTAGGTTTTAATCCCTAGCCGTTTCGATTGGGAGTCTCTTCCGAGACTCGTTGTGCCAACACCTTTGACGTGTGCCATACCTCGCGACGAACAAGTTTGAGTGCATGTACTCTACAGCGTCGTGCCGCGAACGTCAAGGCGTAGGCCCTAGAAAGGGCTCTCCGCTGCTGGACGATCCTCCTGCTTCGCCTGGAGTTGGCTACTCACTGTTTCGAAGTCTACGACGTTCAGCTTCTCTTGCTTCTGCGTAATGCGATCTTCTGGAATGGTATCTACCGTGTACGGGGTGTACACGTTCGCGTAGGCAAACCAAGCAATACCAGCGATGCCGAGGAGGAGAATTGCAGCTGCAGCAAAGCTCGCGAGGGTGGGCACCATGCCCACGTCAAAATGTTTTCGCGGCCGTTTCTTGAGAATTCGGTTGAGGAGTGCTAGTGCCATGGGATGATACCAGAGAGTGTGAGCGTGCCCGCGTTCTCCGCGCCCCGCTGCAGGCCGAATTCGCTAATGAGTACGTACGTTGGTTTCGTCTCGATGTCGCGGAGGAATTGGAGGAGGTTGGGTACCGATCCGCTGACATTCAGGCGGAATTCACGTTCCTCAACGGTGAATACCGCTGGGCTGCTGGGTGGATTGCGAAGCGGTTCCACTGGACTGAAGTCCTGTTCGAGGTTGTACTTCGCTGCTTGCTGCTCGAAGTACTCGACGAGTTCTAACGCTTGCGTGCGGTTCACGAACGCTGAGTCGAGTTTTGCTGCGCTGCTCTGGATATCGGCAACCTGCTTCTGGAGCGATGAAATGTTCT
>JBGSPR010000056.1:0-6342 GCA_041738495.1 Patescibacteria group bacterium | reverse complement strand
GCGCGTCGGTTTGCGAGTAGCCGCACGCACGTGAACGCGCGCATGACTGCGAAGCAGGTGACCGAGTACTGCCAGGTTGATGCACCGAGCCACGCGCTGCTGCAGCAAGCGGTGGATCAGCTCCACCTTTCGGCCAGGGCGTACGTGCGGGTGCTCAAAGTTGCACGGACTATTGCCGACGTGAGCGGGAGCACGAGTGTTCAGCTAAAGCACATTGCCGAAGCACTGCAGTATCGAGGCGCGTGAGGATTGACGGGAAGGAAAAAAAGTGCTAGAATTACACTATCGAAAATAGAAAGCAACCCCATGCGTCCAGAAGATCTGGTCGCGCTTGAACAGCAGGAGCGGCGCAAGCGCCTCCAGTGGTCGGTCATCATCCGCTACCTCGTCATCTTCATTGTCGTCCTCCTCTCTGCTCTGGGGACGCAATTTGGCGCGAATTTTTTCCTGCCCGGCATCCTCTTCTCCGTGGCTATGGCCTTGGGGTTCAACTTGGCGTTCAGTTTCCTCTACAGCCGCGATAGCATCAACCCCATCTTCCCGTACATCGGCATCGTCATCGACATGGCGGTGATCACCACCATCGTGCACTTCACGGGTGGCATTACGAGCGTGTTCCTCCCGCTCTACCTCCTGCAGATTGTGGGCACGAACGTGCAGTTCTCTCGCCTGGCCGGCCCGGTGAACTTCTTCGTGGGCACGGGCATGTTCGGCGTGCTCTTCGCGCTGGAGCAGCAGGGGATTTTCCAGCACTACACGCCATTCGAGGTGGCACCGGACTTGCACCAGAACTTTGCGTACATTGCCGCAACCGGAGTGACACTCGTCGTCCTCATGGCAGTTTCCACGTACCGCTCCGGGTACGTCGTGCGTAGTTTACAGCACGTGGAAGAAGAACTCGCCAAAGCCAACGAGGATCTCGTGCGCGCGAACCAAGCGTTCCAGACGGCAAACCAACGCCTGAAAGAGCTCGACCAGCTGAAGACCGAGTTCATCTCCGTTGCCAGCCACCAGCTCCGCACTCCACTGTCTGCGATTAAGTGGTCGTTGAAGATGCTCATGGATAAGGACCTCGGTCCACTCACGAGTGAGCAGGAGGACATGCTGGGGAAGGGTTACCAGAGCAACGAGCGCATGCTCGCGCTCATCAACGACCTCCTCAACGTTTCGCGCATTGAAGAGGGTCGCTTCACGTACACCTTCACCGATGAGGACGTCGAGCCGCTCATCACCGAACTCTTGGATGAGCTCCGCCACGTCGCCGATGAGAAGCACATCACCCTGAGCGTCGACGTGGCGCCCCGCCCGCTGCCGAAGGTGCGGGTGGATGTGCAGAAGCTCCACCTCGCTCTCCAGAATCTCGTCGACAATGCCCTCAAGTACACGCCGGTTGGAGGGAACATTGGCATCCAGGCGCACGTCCAAGGTGACGAGCTCATCGTGAGCGTGCAGGATAGCGGGGTTGGCATTCCCATTCACCAGCACACGCGCGTCTTCACCAAGTTCTTCCGGGGTGACAACGTCATGCGCATGCAGACCGAGGGCACGGGCCTGGGTTTGTTCATCGCGCACAGCATTGTCCAGAAGCACCACGGTCGCATTTGGTTCGAGAGCCACGAAGGTCGCGGCACGACGTTCTACATCGCGCTCCCACTGCTCGGCAAGCGATCCCAGGAAGCGCAGCGTGTGGAGCGGCTCGAGCACGTTTTGCAGAACTACTAGTATATGGTCTTCCAAATTTCACCCCTCATCGACCTCGTGAATAGCGGCGTGTGCCTGTACCTGGCCATCCGCTTGTACCGCGCGTGGCAGCAGGATCCGGGGAGCCGAACCCTCAAGCACTTCGCGTGCACGTACGGATTCCTCACGCTCGCGTACGTCTTGCTCTTCGTTCCTCGCGTGCTGGCAGCAGAGCAGACGTTGCTCCTCAGCATCGCCTTCGCCTTTGGAAACTTCGCCTTCCTCACCGCGTGCGCGTTTTTCGGGCGCATCGTCCTGCAGTTCACGCGTCCGACGTGGGAGCGTCCGGTTATCTTCACGTACCACGCGCTCACCATCGTGTGCTTGGTGTGGGCACTCATCCAGCGCGCGGCGCCCCAGACGGATGTCGCAACGGGCATCACGCAGTGGAACGTCCAGCCGGGGGTTGGCATCCTCGCGGGAGCACTCCTGCTCATCGTCCTCATCCCCGGTTCCATCCTCTTCTTGCGCCGTAGCGTGCAAGCGCGGGATAATCACATCGTGCGCGTGCGGTCGCTCACCATCGGCATTGGCGGCGTGCTCCTCGCGCTCACCGCAATCATCTTCTACGTAGCAGAGACCGAAGTGCTCGCCGTTATTGGAGATCTCATGTCCATTGGTGCGCTCCTCACGGTCTTCCTGGGCGTCATCTACCACCGACCGCGTCGACTCCCGCCATCGGCGCTCCACCCACACGTTGCTAACTAACTACGGGTATGCCACACACCATTGCCATTATCGAAGATGAGAGCGTCCTCCGGGATGTGCTCGTGAAGAAGTTCGAGCACGAAGGCTTCACCGTGCATGCTGCGGCAGACGGCGAGCAGGGTCTGGAAATCATTCGCACGCACGCGCCAGATGCCGTGCTGCTGGACATCGTGATGCCCAAGATGAACGGCTACGAGGTGCTACGCGCGCTCACCGAAGCAGGCGGAGCAGTACCGCCCATCATCATCATTTCTAACTCCGGTCAGCCCGTGGAAATTGATAAAGCCATGGGCTTGGGCGCGCGAGATTACATTGTGAAAGCGCAGATTACTCCCGAGGAAGTGGTCGCCAAAGTGCGCGGCATGCTGGACGGCGTGCCAACTCCGTCGGTCCCGACGCAACCTGCGCAGCAGGCAGAAGTGGTTGCCGATGCGAACGGTGCGCGTATCCTCCTGGTGGAGGATGACCAGTTCTTGCGCGAACTCATGCTCACGAAGCTCAAGCGAGAAGGATTCTCGGTCATCGTGGCCGTCGATGGGCGCGAGGGGCTCGATGCGATCCTGCACCAGCGGCCAGCGCTCGTCCTGCTCGACGTCATCCTGCCCGGCATAGACGGCTTCAACGTACTCCAGCAGGCGCGCGCCGCAGCTGATCCGACCGTCGCCAAGACGCCCATCATCCTCCTCTCAAACTTGGGGCAGGATTCAGACGTGCAGAAGGGACGGCAGCTCGGGGCGACGGACTACCTCATCAAAGCGAACCTCACGATAGACGAAATTATAAAGAAAATCCGGAAGTACATTCCGGAATCGTAGAAGCGCACGATCCTTCTCCGAAGAGTGTTCAGCTCCCTACAAGTAGCTGAGAGGGTTTCGCTTGCCGCCGTTGACGATGACCTCGAAGTGCAAGTGCGCGCCCGTAGTGCGGCCGGTGAGTCCGATGGTCGCAATAGATTGCCCGCGCTTCACCGACTGGCCAGGTTTCACGAACATCCGCGCGTTGTGGGCGTAGAGCGTTGATCGCCCGCCACCGTGGTTGATGACGATGTGGAAGCCGTACCCGTAGCGGGCGTACACGACGCTCTCCACGACGCCGCTGTCTGCAGCGTACACCGGTGAGCCCACATTCCCGTCGATGTCCAAACCCGTGTGGCCGTAGCGGAAGTACTGGTTGATGCGTCGGCTGCTGGTTGGCCACTGCAAGCGCGCGCCGGGCGTGACCCGTGCGGGCGCGGGTACGTTGATGAAGCCAATGCGGTTGGTCGTTGGTTGCGGTTTCGACGGGGCGGGTGCGGTGGGCGTGTCGATGATGCCCTCGGGGATGATGAGTTCCTCACCCTCGTTCAACGCTTCGCCACTGGCTAGGCGGTTGAAGGCCAGCACCTTGTCCTCGCTCGCTTTGTACTTCTTGGCAATAGACGCAACGGAGTCGCCCTTCTTCACCGTGTGCGTCACGCCATCGACGGGTAGGATAGTGAGCTTCTGTCCGGGTTTGATGTAGTCAGTTTCCGAGAGGTCGTTCTCCCAGAGGATGGTGGAGGAGCCCACGCCGAACTTCGCGGCAATGCTACTCACGGTGTCACCGCCCTCGACGATGTAGTACCGCACTTCTTCGTTCTCGCTCTCGGTGATGGCACCGCCAATTCCTAGGGCGAGCTGTCGCTCAGCATTCTCGGGCATCTGACTACTCTCTTCGGTTGCCACGCGCCGTTGCACGGGCGTCGTTGGGGTGAGTGCGGGTGCCTCTGCTTCCTGCGAGAGCGGGAGTGAGGCGATGCCCTCAACCACTTCCACTTCCTCAGCGAGGTCGGACGTGAAGAGCGTTGCGAAAATACTCTCGCGGCCGAAGTTCGTTGTCGTTGCGGTTTCGGCCTGCACGTTGTTGAGCGCCACGAGCGCGGCAATGGTGCTCACAACAATGGTCACCGTGCTGCGGTGGAGCACGAAGAAGAGCCAGCGATTCTTCGCCGGGGCGAGCACGCGCGCGAGCTTGCTGCGCACGACGCGGTAGACGCGGTACGCGGGTCTCAGGACAGCGACGAATGCGAAACGACCCAACCAGCGGAGCGGCCAGAAGAGGTAGAGCACCAGCACGCCCGCGCCTTTGAAGAGGCGGCCGAGGCCAGTGAGGAGCTGTACGGTTGTGCGGAGAACAACTTGTGCAATGCGAGTAGAAATACGGTGTTCCTTCTCAACCCTCCGCTTGTGCGTGCGCCGCACCCTGCACCACGTGGCTCACGCGCATTCAGGAGGGATACAAAAAATCTCTGCATTGCTGCACGAGATTCGAGAACCTAAGGTAGCACGGGGTATGTATACCGTCAATGGGAAGTTTCGTTTTTTGGCTAAGGTTAGGTAAAAAATGACTTGTCTGGACCACTCGAACGTGGTATTGTAGGGAAACTATGCCCGGAGAGCGCTACGACCACCATGTGGTAGAGAAGAAGTGGCAAGAACGCTGGTACGCCAGTGGCGCGTTCGCCGCTGTGGAACGCTCTGGATCCTCGAAGGCCTACATTCTGGACATGTTCCCCTACCCGTCCGGTGAAGGGCTGCACGTTGGCCATCCAGAAGGGTACACTGCGTCGGATATTTTCAGCCGCTACCTGCGCATGACCGGGAAAACTGTACTCCACCCAATGGGCTGGGATGCCTTTGGTCTGCCCGCGGAAAATTATGCCATAAAAACTGGCACCCACCCGGCGATAACGACGAAGAAGAATATCGAGACGTTCAAGCGGCAGATCCAGTCGCTTGGTTTCAGCTACAATTGGTCGCGGGAAGTGAACACCACTGACCCCAGCTACTACAAGTGGACGCAGTGGATATTCCTCAAACTTTTCGAGCATGGCTTGGCCTATGAAGCCGAAGCGCCGATTAACTGGTGCCCCAAAGACAAGACCGGCCTGGCGAATGAAGAAGTGGTTGGTGGCAAGTGCGAGCGTTGTGGTACGACGGTGGAGAAGAAGAACATTCGGCAGTGGTTGGTGAAAATTACCGATGCAAAGTACGTGGAGCGCTTGCTCAACGACCTCGATAAGTTAGATTGGCCAGAATCCATCAAGCAGTCGCAGCGGAACTGGATTGGGAAGAGCGAAGGCGCGGAGGTGAGTTTTAAAGTAGAAGTTGAAAACGTAGAAGGTAGAACGAAGAACGTGAAACGTAAGAATTCTACGGTTCTATATTCTACATCCTTAGTTATAACCGTCTTCACCACCCGGCCAGACACGCTCTTCGGCGCCACGTACATGGTGCTGTCGCCAGAACATGAGTTGGTTGCGAAAATCACCACCGACGAGCAGCGGAAGGAAGTGGAGAAGTACCAGAAGCTGGCAAGCCAGAAATCCGATTTAGACCGAACAGACTTGGCGAAAGAAAAAACCGGCGTGTTCACCGGTGCGTACGCAATCAATCCAGTGAACAACGAGCGGATTCCCATTTGGATTGCGGACTACGTGCTCGCAAGCTACGGCACCGGTGCCATTATGGCTGTGCCGGCGCACGACGAGCGGGATTTTGCATTTGCCAAGAAGTATGAGCTGCCGATTCGTGAAGTAGTTATTCCGTATCGCTACTACAAACCCAATCCACCGCGTGCGGGGAAGAAAACGGTTACCCGACAGAACGTCCACGCAATTGTTCGTCACCCCAAGACTGGGAAAATACTCGGTTTGAAGTGGAAGAACCACCCTTGGACAACGTTCCCCATGGGCGGCATTGATAATGGCGAAGATGTGGTCGAGGCTGCCAAGCGGGAGTTGCGGGAAGAAACTGGCTACACGCACGTCAAAGTTGAACGTGTTTTGGGTGGACCGGTGAAGTCGGAATACTTTGCAGCTCACAAGGATGAGAATCGCATTTCGTACACGCGTGCAGTGTGCTTCGTCCTCACCAG
>JBGSPR010000055.1:0-27013 GCA_041738495.1 Patescibacteria group bacterium | reverse complement strand
CCCGGCCCTTCACCTGCGCCGACACTTGGGACGTTCGTGCTCGCACTGGAGTTGAGGAGCGCGCGCAAAATTGGATTGCTCAAAATAAATCCGAGCACAATCCCGACCACACTCCCCAACAGCGAGAGGATGACCGATTCAGAAACAAACTGGGTGATGATGGTCGGCTCGCTAGCACCAATGGCTTTGAGTACGGCAATTTCTTTGCGCCGCTCGCGGACGATCATGACCATGGCGAGCAGGGAAATGACTGTGGCCGCAATGAGCGCGCCGATTAAGCTCGTGGTGGCAATACTCCGAATGTTCTCCAGCGGGGTGATTGCTTCTTTCACTGAATCTTCGGATGAACTCACATCCGCGCTGTCACCCATTTTTTCCTTCACCGCTGCGGTGACGCTCGTGAGATTGTCCGAGGAATCAACGTGCACGATTGCGGAGGTGACATCGTCAGCCTGATCTGACAATGTCTGCAACGTCTTGAGTGGGAAAACCACGGCGTTGTTTGAAAAATCATTACCCGCGTCGTAGATGCCCACGACCGTGATGTCTTTTTCGTAGGCCTTGAAGGTCTTGCCGACCGTGAGGCTGTTCTTTTCGGCCAGGCCTTTGCCAATGATCGCTACGTTCGCGTCCGTGCCCGCATCGAACGCCGAGCCATCGGCAATATTCACCGAGGCACCGACCATTTCCCCGGCGTACTTGGGGTTGTTGGTGCCAATGGCGAAGATAGGTGGGGTGAACGTAAGATTTGCAGGTGGAGATTGCGTTGTCCCCGAGCTAGCGCTCCCGCCAACGAACACGCGCTGCTGCCGACCGCCTAAGCTCCCGGCCTCCACGGCGGATTCCAGATCCGTGTCGTCGTCCGCGCGGAGCATGGCGTCAATCGTTGCGTCCACGCTCGTCACGTTTGCCAGGCTTGCCAACTCGTCCACGTTGGCCTGCGTGAGCGGTTCGCCGCCACCAAGGAAGCCGCGCGCACCGGCCGGGCTCACGGTAACCGTGTTCCCAATGGATTGCTTCACTTCGGCAATGCGGGTGGTCACCGCACTGCGCGAAGCGAGCATGACCACAACCAGACCCAAGCTAATGCCGAGAATGGCCGTAACGGCGAGCGTGCGGAGCGGATTGCGGAAGGCATTCCGCACACCGCGGGTAAAGGCGTTCATACGCAGGAGAGAAAGGAAGAATACGCCAACTCTATGGTTGGCAGCTGAAAGCAAGCTGAAAATTGTGTCATCCTGAGCCCCGCAATGCAGCGGGATAAACTCCGCGAAGGATCTCATTCGGACTATTGCTGGGAGATTCTTCACCCCTCGATGACTCGGGGTTCAGAATGACAGAGGAAAAATATTACACTCGGGGGAACGTGACTGTGAACGTCGAGCCTTCGCCAATGGTGCTGGCCACAGAAATTTTGCCATTAAACCGCTCGGTAATTTGCTTGGCAATGGGCAAGCCTAAGCCGTAGCCATCTACGATGTTCTTCGTTCGGGATGAATCAGCGCGATAGAAACGATCGAAGATGTGCGGGATGTCCGAAGCTTTCATGCCAATACCGTGGTCCTGCACCCGGAGCGTTACCGACCGGTGCGATGTTTCTCCTGCCAAGCGCACTGTCGTCTTCTCGGCGCTGTACTTGATGGCGTTATCGAGCAGGATGACCAGGAGCTCCACGAAGCTATGCTTGTCACCGCGCCACGAACCAGTGATGTCCACGCGGTCAATGGTGATGTGCTTTTTCTCGGCGTGCGGTGTTACCTGACGGATCGCGTCATCCACAGCCGCGCTCACGGCCACGGTTTCCCAGGTTGCGCCCTTGGTATCTACCTCGCTGCGCGCGAGCCGGAGCAAACCACGAGAGAGCTGCTCCAAGCGATGAATTTCTTCCAAGTTGCTGCGGAGAATTTCTGCGTGCTCGCCGGGCTTCGTGTTGGCGTTGCGCAAGGCCACTTCAATTTCGGACCGCATGGCCGTGAGCGGCGTACGCAGCTCATGGGAGGCGTCGGCCGTGAAGCGGCGTTGCTCTTCCAGTGATTCCTCTATTGGTCGCAGGGTTCGCTTGGCCAAGTAGTAACTGGCTAAGCTTGCCGCGGCTAGCACTGCCAAGTTAATAATGATGAGCTGGTTGCGCAGGTGACCAGTGGTGAGCTCGTACTGCTGTTCGAACAGTGCTTGCACGCGGATACGAATGGGTTCGGTAAACGGGTCGCCAAAATCTTGCATGACCCGACCGCGCGGTATGAAGTCTTCCCGAAGTTGCGCTGTCGTCTGGTTGTAGATGAAAAGACTAAAGCCCACGCTAATGACCATGACAATGAGGACGTACCACAGCGTGAGCCGAAAAACCGGCGTGCGAAAAATTTTTTGAAGCTGTTGGAGGAAGGTCATGGGGTGGGCGTGAATTTGTAGCCAAAGCCGCGCACCGTATGAATGAGCGGCGGGTTGAACGGCCGGTCAATCTTCTGGCGGAGGCTGGCGATGAACGCCTCTACGGTATTCGGCAAAATGTCTGCATCGAAGTCCCACACGTGCTGGATGATCTGCTCCTTCGTGAGGATGCGGTCAGGATTCCGCATGAGGTATTCCAGCAAAGCAAACTCTTTGTTGGAGAGGTCAATATTCTTCCCCGCGCGCTTCACCGCAAAGGTGTCTGGACGTAGCTCCAGATCGCTGATTTTCAACGTGGTACTCATTACCTGATTTGGACGGCGCAGCAACGCGCGCACGCGGGCGAGGAGTTCTTCAAACGAGAACGGCTTTACCAAGTAGTCATCGGCACCGCTATCCAATCCTGCCACGCGGTCGGCGGTGGCATCCCGTGCCGTGAGGACGAGAATCGGTTGGTGCAATCCCGCTTTGCGAATTTCCTGGCCAATGACTAAGCCGTCCGAAATGCCGGGCAGCATGCGGTCAATAATCAGGAGGTCGTAGTTGCCGCGGAGTGCCCGGGCTAGACCCTGCTTGCCTTCGTAGAGCACGTCCACGGCAAAGGCTTCTTGCTCCAAGCCCCTCTTCAGGGCATTGGCTATCTTATGCTCATCTTCAATAAGGAGTATACGCATGAAATTAAGGTAAAATTCTTGCCTGAACTTTTGCTGAACGACGATTCTACCCTACACCTCTAGCCAAAAAAGAGCTATACATGCTAGGGTTTTATTCGCAGGATATGTATACTGCACGTCGGGGCGGATAGCTCAGCTGGTTAGAGCACTTCGTTTACACCGAAGGGGTCGAGGGTTCGAATCCTTCTCCGCCCACCAGATCGTATATGGAAATCGTCGAAATCTTGAATGCTTCACCAGGAGTTGAAAAGAACTGGGTGGAAATTTTTTCAACAAGTACACACCACGCGCGTTGGTTGACGCAGGTCAATGTCATGCTTGGCGAAGTATCACAAAAGCAAATCAAAATAATTTTGAAGAAGTTCCGTGATGCGAAGAATTTTGGTCAATTTTTGGATAAATTAGTAGAGTTAGCTGTCGCGGCAAGATTTGCAGAGTACCACCCATTATTTATGGATGAATCAAACCCCGGTCCGGATATATTTTTAGAGCAGAAAGAAGAGTATATTGAGGTAAAACACGTTCACGTGAGTGACGAAGAAAAAGCTAAACTTGAAGACATGGTTCAAAATGGCAACTATCGTGAGGAACTGAGAATGGGGAGCTATGATTCATTCAAGCATGATGATAGTAAAAGCCTCTCACTTTTAATTCGAAAGGCTAAAGAACATGTAGATGTCGCAATACGCCAACTTCAGGGATTTACTGGATTGATCGTAATGGTGTATAGCGTTGATTTTTTACGACTGACTATTGAACCAAAAGATGCCGTTGCAAAACGTTTTGAGAATGAACTAGAGAAATATTCCCAAGAAAAAGGCAGACGTGTATCATTCTTCAAACTTTCTGAACTACTACGATGAGTTTTTTACACACAAGTTCACTACCCTTTCAATACTCAGAAGGCATGGTAGAATTTTTCTCATGAAGTACCTCGCCGGCATCATCATCATCGCCATTGGCTTCGTCATTATCTGGAAGTCCGACTGGCTCATGAACAACATGGGCCGCATTGAGTGGGCGGAGCAGCACTTAGGTAGTGACGGCGGCACGCGGCTGTTCTACAAGCTCGTCGGTGTGTTCCTCATTATCCTGTCCTTCCTCCTCATGAGCGGCGGGCTTGGCAAAGGCTTACAGAAGGTGTTCAATCCTAACGCAGCGCCCTCCCCCAAGGAAGTGCAAGAAGAGAATAGCGCATTGTAAGTTTTTGGGCCCTTAGCTCATTTGGTAGAGCGCCGCGTTTGCAACGCGGAGGTGACCGGTTCGAGCCCGGTAGGGTCCACCACTTGAAAAATGCCACTGTATGCTCGGCGGTTATTTCCTCGCAGCGTGTATTTGCTATACTCCTACTATTCCAATTGGAGTTTTATGGACTACGCCATCACCACTACCAACCTCCAGAAGTCTTTTAAGGATACCCACGTCCTCAAAGGCGTGAACCTTTCCGTCCCCGCGGGCACAGTGTTTGCCCTGCTCGGCCCCAATGGCGCGGGCAAGACCACCATTGTCCGCATCCTCTCTACCTTGCTGCAGCTGGATGGCGGCACGGCAACCGTCGGCGGATTTGATGTGGTGAAGCAAGCAAACGACGTCCGCGGCATCATTGGCCTAACCGGACAGTTCGCCGCCGTGGATGAGAAGCTGACCGGCAGAGAAAACTTGGAAATCATTGGCCGGCTCTACCATATCTCCGCTGCCGATGCCAAACGTCGTGCGCAAGAATTGCTGGAGCGGTTTGAACTGCTGGATGCCGCTGGCCGGGCCGTGAAGAAGTACTCGGGAGGCATGCGTCGTCGCTTGGACTTGGCGGCGAGCTTGATTGTGACGCCGCCGATTATCTTCCTGGACGAGCCGACCACTGGCCTGGATCCGCACAGCCGCAACACCATGTGGACGATCATCCAAGAGTTAGTCAAAGAGGGTACGACTATTCTGTTGACCACACAGTATTTGGAAGAAGCTGACCAGCTGGCAGACACGATTGCCGTCATCGACAACGGCGTGGTCATTGCCATGGGCACGGCCGACGAGCTCAAAGCCAAAGTCGGCCGCGAGCAGCTGGCCGTGGAAATGGAAACCGACGCGGACTTTGCCAAAGCCGTAACTACACTCGGTACGCAGGCTGTGTACCAAAATCCTGCCACGCGGATAATGAAGTTCCCAGTGGCGCATGGCGTGCACCAGCTCCGCGCTATCCTGGACCAGTTTGACGAAGCGCACATTAACGTGAAGAGCATTGCCACGCAGCGCCCGACGCTGGATGACGTGTTCCTGAAGCTCACTGGTCATGAAGCGGAAATCAAGACTGACGAAGAGAAACAATCATGAGCCAAACAATCGCGAGTAAAATTCCGCAGCTCAAACACTCCAGCCTGGTCTGGTACTTCATCGACAGCTGGGTCATGGTCAAGCGCAGCTTGCTGCAGATTCGGCAGGACCCGGAGCAGCTCCTGGGGCTCACCATCCAGCCGATTATGTTCGTGGTGCTGTTCCGCTACGTGTTTGGCGGGGCCATTGATACGGGCGGAGTGAGCTATATCAACTTCCTCATGGCCGGCATCTTCGTGCAGACCGCCGCCTTCGGCTCGACGATATCGAGCTACAGCGTGGCCATTGATTTGGAAAAAGGCATTATGGACCGGTTCCGGTCTTTGCCCATGGTGAAGAGCGCCGTGCTCACTGGCCACGTGACTGCTGACTTGTTCCGCAACCTGCTGGCCACCGCCGTGATGATTGGTGCGGGCTTGGCCGTTGGGTTCCGGCCCGAGGCGAACGCTGGCGAATGGGTGCTGGCTATTGCGTTGCTGCTCTTCTTCTCGTTCGCGCTGTCCTGGCTGTTCGTCATCGTGGCTCTGGTGGGCAAGTCCATCCAGTTCGTCCAGCAGTTTGGCTTCATCCTCATCTTCCCGCTCACGTTTGTGAGCAGCGCGTTCGTGCCCGTGGAGACCATGCCGTCGTGGCTGCGCGTATTCGCCGAGAACCAGCCACTCACGCACCTCATCGAGGCCATACGCGCCCTGCTGGTGAACACCCCAGTGGGAGACCACGTGTGGTGGACGGTGGTGTGGAGCTGTATCATTTTGGTGGTTGGGCTTACCGTCACCACCACGATTTTCCGAAGGCAGGCCAAATAGAATACAAACCTTGGCGCCTGTTACCTTAGGCGGCTTTTATCGTTGTATAGTACAGGAAGCTTCCTCCTGAACATCTGACTCGCATGCCAAATGATGCTACGGGCTTTGCCGAGGTGTACGACGCGCACGTCCAGAAGATCTACGCGTTCGTCTACTACCGCGTGCAGCACCGCGAAATTGCCGAAGACCTAACGAGTACCACCTTCTTGAAAGCACTGGATGCGTACGCATCATTCGCCGGTGGTAACGTCCGCGCCTGGCTGTATCGCATTGCTCGCAATACCGTCACCGACCACTACCGCACGCACCGCCCACCCGTGGATCTCGAGACCGCACAGGATGTGCAGAGCGCGAGCAATCCAGCGCACGATGCAGAAACGCGCATGCAGCTCGAGCAAGTGCGGACCGAGCTCAACAAGCTCCCCGAAGATCAGCACGACATTGTGCTCATGCGCGTGTGGGATGGCCTGACCCACGCCGAAATTGCCGAGGTACTGGGCAAATCCGAGGCCAGTGTGAAAATGCAGTTCTCCCGCAGTGTGCGGCAGCTCCAGTCCTCGCTCCCACTCGCTGCGTTCCTCCTCTTCCTCACCCTGCGCCCCTATGCCTGATATCGTCCGTGATATCCTGAACGACCTCTACGCTGTGGAACCAACCTTGGCGCAGCGCGAGGCCGAACTCATCCCGATCATCCAGAAGGTGCTGGCAGCAAAGCCAGATGCGCATCTGGATCCTGCGTTCCGCGATCAGCTCCGCCAGCAGCTTGTTCGCTCGCGCGCAGCGCAGACCACCTCGCCCACTCTTCCTCTTTTCACTATGCGAAAATTCTCCTACGCCCTCATGGGTTTTCTCGTGGTAGCCGTTGCTGGTGTGGGTACGTACGCGTACGTCACGCGCACCGAACCCGTAACCGTCGCTACCGGCTCTCCCGAATCGCCGCGTATTTCCATTACCAGCCGGGACGCTGCGGCTTTTGGGAATTTCAGCAGTAACCCCGTTGCGCAGGAATCTGCACGGCTCGGTGAGAGTCTCGGTTCTGGCGGGAGTACCCGCGCCGTGAGTGATACGGCGAGCGTCAGTGCACCGACGTCGCTCGTTGCTCCTGCACCCGTGAAGTCCTACGCGTACGTGTACGCGGGCGAGCAATTCACCATACCCACTGCTTCCGTGCTCAAGCGGAGCAATCAGCTTCCGAGCAGTGCGCTCAATGCCATAGTCCAGAGTGCGAACCTCGGGCTCGTTGACTTGGAGAAGTTCTCTCACCTCAGCGTCCAGCAGATCGCGCTCGCAGAAGATAAGGATCAAGGGTACGCCGTGAGTATTGACCTGCGCGATGGGTCGGTTGGTGTGTTCCAGAACTGGGAGCGCTGGGCGCAACCGCTGCGTGAGGCAGTGGGGAATGTGAATCGTGGGTCGACCCTGCCGAGCGACGACCAGCTCATTGCCATCGCGAGCACGTTCCTGGATCAGTATGGAATTCCGCGTGACGCGTACGGTGCGCCGCAGGTGCCGAAGTACTTCTTGGGGTATGGTGACACTTCGGTGAAGACAGACGTGGGTTTCGTGCAGAGTGTGCAGGTGGTGTACCCGCTCGTCGTCGATGGCAAGCCCGTGGTGAGCGAGAACGGCTACCCCATGGGTCTCACGGTTGATATCGACCTCACCCTCAACCGCGTGACCTCGGTGAGCAACCTCACGAGCTTGCAGTACGAAGCATCTGCGTACTCGCTGGTGACCGACGTTGCAACCGTGCTGGGTGTGGTTGAACGCGGTGGTATCTACGGTACAACGGTGACCGACGCAACCGCGCAGAGAGTTTCCGTGGAAGTTGGCACGCCCACCCTCGGGTACACTCCCAGCCGTTACCAAATTGAGCAGACGAACACCGAGTACCTCATCCCTGCACTCGTCTTCCCCATTACGAAGGCACCGCAGGGTGAGCAGCTGTACCGGTCGGCAATTGTCGTCCCACTCGTGCAGGAGATCCTCGACCAGCAGGTGCGCGCGCTTCCTATCAGTGGTGCGCCAGAAGCAACCGGTGCAGCGGGCGCGGCTGCACCCGACGCTTCGGAGTAAAAATTTCAATCAAGAGAAAAGCCGTTTCCTGGGAAGGAAACGGCTTTTACGGAAAGAAGGTGCGGTCGTAGAGGTCGCGGAGCGGCTTGCTGCGCGTGGCGTGCTTGAGACGGCGGAGTGCCTTCTCCTTTACCTGCCGCACGCGTTCGCGCGTGAGGCTGAAGTGCGCGCCAATTTCCTCCAGCGTCATCGGCTTGTCTCCCGAGAGACCGAAGTACATGCGAATGACCTCGGCTTCCCGCTCGGTGAGCGTCTCGAGGACCAGCGCAATTTGCTGGCGTAAGTCCTGCTTCTGCAGGATTTCATCGGGAGCTGGGAAGCTCTCGTCCTCGAGCGTGTCGATGAGACCGCTGTCTTCGCCAGGGGAGCGTGGGGCGTCGAGTGAGGTGTGGCCGCTGTGAATACTGAGCGTATCCTTCACCTCGCCCTCGCTGATGTCCGTGAATTGCGCGAGCTCTTCGCTGGAAGGGTCGCGGCCCAAATTCTGCTGGAGCGCCGTGGAGGCTTTGCCCAGCTTGTGCAGGGTCCCCACGCGGTTGAGCGGAATGCGGACAATGCGACTCTGCTCTGCCAGCGCTTGCAGGATGGCCTGCCGGATCCACCACACTGCGTAGCTGATGAATTTAAAGCCGCGGGTTTCGTCGAAGCGCTGCGCCGCCTTGATGAGGCCGATGTTCCCCTCGCTGATGAGATCGGTGAGTGGCAAGCCTTGGTGCTGGTACTTCTTGGCCACGCTCACCACGAAGCGTAGATTCGCCTTTGTCAGCGTGTCGAGCGCTTTGCGGTCGCCTTTGCGGATTCTCCGGGTCAGGCGGACTTCTTCTTCCTGGCTAATGAGAGGAGTTTCGCCAATTTCCCGCAGGTAGATATCGAGGCTATGATCCTCATCGTGCACAGGATGTGGAGTCCGAGATTTTTTCGGTGGCACGCTCACGTTGCTCACCTCCTTTCAACGAGCTGGTGTTGGTTGTTTACTGTAGCGGTGGACTCTACCAGAGGGCGCGCGGAGTGTCAACGGGGCGCGCACGCGTTGACGGCGGCTCCAGCATTGCGTAGAATGCCAGCGCGATAAACTACGGTGGCCATGGTGTAGTGGTAACACAGAGGCTTGTGGAGCCTTTATCTCGGGTTCGATCCCCGATGGCCACCCCAGCTCGTTTCGTGCTTCGCCCTGCGTGAGCGCGCCTTTCGGCTTGCTCACTCCGGACTCCGCACGAAGCCTCGCTCTGCCCCACA
This sequence comes from Patescibacteria group bacterium, assembly GCA_041738495.1. Taxonomy (GTDB): domain Bacteria; phylum Patescibacteriota; class Patescibacteriia; order PEXW01; family PEXW01; genus CAIPSZ01. The sequence continues at coordinate 17,505 of JBGSPR010000055.1, read as the reverse complement.
AAGTCGTGCTCACTCCGTTCCGCGCCAACTTTGTGGGGACCCCCCGAAGAAATATGCATACTCAATATTTCCCTGTAAGAAAACCCCTCGGCGTGGTGCCGAGGGGCTAAGGTGCGGTACTAGTTGGTGTGCACGAGTTTCTCCGTGTCTTCGGCAACCCCGTCCACGATGAGCGTGTAGAAGTAGATGCCCGAGGAGTAGGGGTGGAGCGCTGCTCCAATGCCGTGCACGCCCGGTGGGAGTTCGGTCTCGGGGAGCGGAATGCAGGCGAGTTGCCCGAGGACATTGCGGATCGTTAGGGAAACGCAGCCTGCGCGTGGGAGGTAGAATGCCAGGAGCACCGAATCTGTTACCGGGTTTGGCGATGCCGGGAAGAGGTACGCAGTATCGCTCTTCGCAACTACGCACGCGTAGGTGCGGGACGAGAGATCCGGCACGTACTCCTGGGTGGCGAGATTGTACGTCGCGACGTGCAGGATGTAGTAGCCAGCGGTGTCGGGCGCCGTGCAGGTAATGAGTTTGAAGTCACTCACGCACGTGTCGCCGAGGAAGCTCACGAGCTGTTCGACGCGGGCACCTGCCTCGAAGAACTCCGCGCTATCTCCTTTGAATGCCATGCTCGATGGCAGGGGAATGAATGCCGCCCGCACTTCGACGTCGACCGGTGTCGGCGGTGGGTTTTGGGTTTGCGCTGCGCACGTGAGGGCGCAGCTGGTGACAAGCGCGGTGAGTACGATGATCGCGCGCATGTACGTCTCCTCTCTCTAACGGGTTTGGAATGTGCAGCGCACTAGTGTGCCGTTGCTATGGGTATTTGTCAAGGCCTCACCGCGTCGTCTGAATCTCCTGATTTTGCTATGCTATGTACATCGCACGTGCTGCTTGCTATCCTGCGCTACCATGATCGACGCTTCCCCATTTCCGAAGAGCCTCCAGAAGCTCCTCAACGCCTACGCGCAGCCCTTGCCGAACATTGAGGCGCCGCCGGGCTTGCCCCGCATCAAGCTCAATGAGGTCATTGGGCGGCTCGCCTACTTCTACGAGAAGCTGCGCAATAGCATTGAGTTCAACGAGGAGCACCTCCTGCGGCGGAATGCCATCGAACGCATCCTGCGGCGACGGTACCTGGTGGAGAACCGCTCCATGGTGGATGCTCGCCTGCTCATCCACGAGCTCATCCGAGGGCGGTATTTGCCGAACAACGCCATCCCGGAGTCGCTGGTCGCCGTGGTGCAGGACTACGTCGATCGGTACTTGGCGCTCCTCGACCACCTCCACCTGCGCCGGACGAGCCCAGAAGACCGGCGGCACATTCGCTGGCTGTTGAGCGTGGCCTCGGCAGATCTGGAGGAACGGCTCGCACCGAGCACGCGGCAGGACGCGCTCGTTGAAGTTATGTACGCCACCATTCGCAGCAGCCTGGTTCTCCCCGACAGTATCCCCGCGGGTCAGGAGCAGGACGTGCTGGTGTACCTCGCCATCCACCGCGCGCTCATCAAGAGCGATGACGCAATTTTACGCTACCACCTCTTCAAGTGGGCATTCCCAGAGTGGGAGCACCCCAACCACGCCGTCACCGAACAGGTGCGCGAGCGCTTCCCCAAGCTCGTCGACTCTATCGAAGAGCGTATCAACCACCCGCTTTCCGAGCGACTCCTCGTCATCTGCCGGCGCTACACGATTCCCTTCCTGGTGATGGCAGACATTATTCGTGAGAAAGGTGCTGCCGAAGCCAACGTCATATTCCAACGCCCGGCCGCCCTCGAGGAGGCTGTGCAGGATGCCATGAAGGCGAAGTTGAAGTTCGCGCGCACCCGCCTGCGTCGGACGTCGGTGCGGAGCATCATCTACATCTTCATTACCAAGATGATGCTCGCGCTCGCCATCGAACTACCGTACGAAGTCTTCGTTATCCGGGAGCGCGCGCTGCTGCCCATTTACATCAACACGCTCTTCCACCCAGTCCTCATGTTCATCATAGCCCTGTCGGCACGGCTGCCGGGCAAGGAGAATACCGCGCTCGTGGTGAAGGCGGTGCAGGAAATTGTGAGTCCCACAGCCCCGCGGGAGATTTTCAGCGCACGATTGCGCCCGCGGCCACGCGGAAAGGTTCGATCGTTCTTCTTCTACGTGTTCTACTTGGCCACCTTCGTGGTGACGTTCGGTGGTATTGTTTGGGGTCTCGCCGCGTTGCAGTTCAACTGGCTCTCCATTGTCGTGTTCATCTTCTTCCTCTCCGTCATCTCTCTGTTCGGCACGCGCGTGCGCGGCTTGGCGAAAGAGCTCACCCTGCGGGATCGCCGGGAGAACCTCTTCCTGCTCTTGCTCTCGTCGTTCTCCCTCCCCGTCCTTCGTTTGGGTCAGTGGTTTAGCAAGAAAGTTCCCAAAGTGAACTTCATCGTCTTCTTCTTGGACTTCATTATCGAGGCGCCGTTCAAGATGTTCGTCGAGGCGGTGGATGAATGGTTCAGCTTCCTCAAGGAGAAACGAGAGGAAATTTCGTAGATTGTAATAGGTTTTTGATAATCTCCTTCTCGCCTAGGGGTGGATTTGCTATACTCCAGTTGTCTCGTTCCTAACCTCTGTTTCCTATGCGACAACGCATCATCACCGCGAGCATCGGTGTCCTCGCCCTCGCCAGCATGTTGGGTGCCAGCCTCCCCGTAAGTGCAGCCACGGCCACCGCTACCACGCGGGTGACGGGCACGCTCCAGGCGCTAAGTGCGAATACCCTACCCGCAACGCTCACGGTAAAGGCCGGGGCAACGATCTACACGGTTGAAGTTTCGAGCAGCACGACCATTGTCCGGCGGTACAACGGGACGTCCGACCTCGGGGAGTTCCTCATTGGCGACAGTGTGGAAGTTCGCGGCACGCTCTCGAATGACATCGCGAACACCCTCACGGCAACGTACTTGAAGAATCTAGCTGTGCAGCGCGTGGGTGGGACGTTCAAAGGGAAAGTGGTGCAGACGAACTGCAGTAACAATAGCTTCACGTACAAGCCGGACGGCCGCGTGCAGCAGACAGTGTACTTCACCAGCACGACGAAGTTCTTGCGCGGTGGAGTGAAGATTGGCTGTGCGAGTCTGGAAGAGGGCGAGCGCGCTAAGGTCATTGGCCTGTGGCGGCGGTCCGAGAATCGCATTGATGCTGACCGCGTCATCGTGGACATGCGCACCATTGCTGGTACGATTAGCGAGATCACGCTCACGGATGGAGGGTTGCCCGCAACCATTATCGTGGGGAAGAAAGTGAAGGTGAAGACCTCTTCGTTGAAGTCGGCGACGAGCGATTCCGACAAACCCACGTACACCACCACGACCGAGTACTGGACGGTGCAGGTGACGTCGAGCACGAGGCTCTTCCGCCACTACATGAAGTCTGCGTCGATTGAGGAGTTCCTCGTAGGAGACAAGGTGGAGGTTCGCGGTACCCTGTCTGGGGATAAGACCATCAACGCGAAGTCCGTACGGAATTCTAGCCTCAAGCTCAAGCGCGGGGACATCCAGGGAACAGTGCTCAGCGTTGGGAGCGATGGCAAGACGTTCACGCTCCGTACGAAAGAGAAGTCATTCGGCGACCTCCGCGTGACCGTAACGACCGTAACGAAGTACGTGGATGAGAATGGCTTGCGCAGCTTCGCTGATATCTCGGTGGGCGACAGGCTCAAGGTGCTCGGCGCGTACGCGACGAACACGAAGAAGCTCACAGCCGAGCGCGTTTTCTTCAAGGACGCGCAGGATGAAGCGAGTGTGGAGGACGACGAGTAAATCTCCTTCCTAAGAAAACGTACCAGCCCCGCAGTCGTGGGGCTGGTTTCGTGTGTAGCACGTCGTTGATCGAAAACGAGTACACTCCGTGGCGGAAACTTCATCCTCGTGCGAACCTGTATACTGTAGGCATGCCTGAACCCGAGCAGCAAATCAAGCGTAGCGTCCTGCGGAACCAGCTTCCCCTCGTCCTCTTCACGTTTGGCATTGCATTCGTCGTGGTGGTACTGCTCGTACCCGGTTTGCGATCAGTGGTCTTCGGCATCGCGGAGAGCGGACCGCTCGGCGTGTTCGTTACCGGCGTGCTCTACACCGTAGGTTTCACGGCACCACTCGCCACGGCCATGGTCATCGATGCTGCGCAGGTCACCTCGCCCTGGGTGCTGGGGTTCCTCGGTGGGTTGGGGGCAATGGTGTACGACCTCCTCATCTTTCTCTTCGTGCGTCGTACAACCCACCAGCCGGTGCTCGAGAAAATCCGCGAACGCCTCTTCGGCCGACCGGCAGTGGCGTGGGCACTCGCAGCGGTCGGTGCACTCGTCATTGCTTCCCCCCTCCCAGACGAGCTGGGCAGCGGCTTGCTCGGGCTCTCGAACATCCCCCAGAAGTACTTCGTGCCCTTCTCCTTCCTCCTCAACGGGTTGGGGATTTTCATCATCGCCTCGCTTGCAGCGTAGCAGCCGTGTTCCCGGCGCGCATTCCTCCCGCGAAGTACGCTATACTACAGGGCATGCGTAGGAGGAAGGGCATGACTCTCGTGGAGACACTCATCGGCGTGGCAATCATTGGCCTCGTCGTGACGTTCGCGCTGGGCATGTTCAGTTTGAGCGCGGAGAAGCTGGCACGTGCCAAGGTGCGCGTGATCGCCACGGCGCTCGCGAACGAGCGCGTCGAAGTGCTTCGCAACGCGCCTTTCAATGACGTCGGCACGCAGGCACCATCCTGCGAGGTCATTGGCCCCTTCGCGCGCACGCTCACGACGACGCGATCGAACGTCGCATTCTCGGTGGATACCTGCGTGAGGTGGGTGGACGACCCGTACGACAAGCTCATCACCGACTCCCCTCCAGACACCGTCCCCACGGATTACAAGTTGGTCGAAGTATCAGTTACTTGGCCGGGTGGTGACGAAGCAATCAAACTGACGACGACCGTGACGCCCGTTGGCCTGGAGTCGCCATCGAACACCGGTTCACTCCTCGTATCGGTCACCGATGCTTCCGGCGTGCCCGTTGCCGAAGCGGACGTGTTCGTGACGAACACGAACTTGGATCCTGACGTTGACATCTCTTCGAAGACCGACGTCAACGGCAAGCTCCAACTTCTGGGCCTCTTGCCGGATATCGACAACTACAACGTGCGTGTCACCAAGGCTGGCTACACCACGGACCAGACGTACGCAGTTTCCGGTGCCATTCCCAATCCCGTGCGGCCCAACCTCTCGATTACCGCGGGTGGCGTGCTGGATATTTCTTTTGCTATCGATCACGTGAGTAGCTTGGCGTTCACCACTGTGAACGAGGCGTGCGTCGTCCAGACTGGCGTGGACTTCCAGCTCACTGGGCAGCGCTTGATTGGCAACCCGCCCACGCCCGTCCTGGATTACGATCAGAGCTTCACCACCGATGCGAGCGGGCACGCGACGGCGAGCAATCTGGTGTGGGATAACTACACACTGGCGCTCAGTGGCCTCACCAGGAACATCGCTGGCATCATCCCGCCTGCGAGTCTGAACGTCTTGCCGAATACGAACGCAAACGTGACCCTGGTGCTCACGAGCAGCTACTCCGCGCACTCTCTACTCGCGAACGTCAAGGATGCGAACACCGGCGCGCCAATTTCTGGAGCGACGGTGGAAGTGGTGGGCGTTGAGACGAAGACCACTGGACAGGGAACGTGGGCGCAGACGAGCTGGTCTGGCGGGAGTGGCCAGGAGGAGTTCAGCGATGCCACGAAGTACAGCGCGGACACAGGTGGCATCGATGCAACGTCGACGCCCGGACAGCTCACGCTCTCCCTCTCTTCCAGTGCTGATGTCGTGACCGAAGACTTCTCCACCGCAGATAACCGCGACGCATCATCAACGGCGGTGTGGGACACCGGTGCGGGCGAGCTGCGCCTCCCGCAAACTGCAGGACTCTACGATTCCAGCGCGCTCGCGCAGACCCTTCAAATTTCTACTCCCGTGGGGAAAATCGTCGACGCAACGCTCAGTGCAACGGCCACGGAGAATGGCCAAACAGTGCGCTACTTCCTCTCGGCAGACGGCACGACGTTCGAGCCTGTGACGCCGGACACCACGCACGTGTTCGTCTCCGCTGGCGACGTCCTGCGCTTCCGCGTGGAACTCGAGACCACTGATCCGAACGTCACTCCGGTTGTCGATGAGATTTCCATTGACCTCACCATCGAAACCTACGCGAGTAACGGAACGCTCACCTCGTCGACCTACGATACGGGATCGCCGAGCACGTTCTTCGGACTCACCTGGGAGCCAGAAAGCCAGCCCTCTGCATCAGGCTCCGAAGCAGTGCGATTCCAGATTGCCACGAATGACGACAACACGACGTGGGACTTCGTCGGTCCAGATGGCACAGCGTCCACATACTTCACGACGAGTGGCGACGCGCTGCCGGGCGCTATCCAGACCAAGCGCTTCGTACGGTACAAGGTGTACCTGCAAACGGACGACCAGAAGCTCTCGCCGGGCATCACCGACGTGCGCGTTGGTTTCACCACGGGGTGCACGCCGCCCGGGCAGGCGTTCTTCCCCGGTTTGCTCGCGCAGACGTACACCGTCAACATAAGCAAGTCTGGGTACGCCCCGCTCATGACTGTTGTCGACGTGAGTGGGAGTGTGCAGAATACATTCTCCCTCGTTCCCGCCTAACCTATGCGCCGCCCCGGTTTCACCCTCGTTGAAGTCATCGTCACCGCGAGCATCTTCGCCATCGTTGCCACGCTCCTCGGCACGTTCGCGAGTTTCGGGTTACGGTCGTGGAACCAGAATCGGGAGCAAGTTGACGCGCAGGAGCAGGCGCGCTCTGCGCTTGCGCGCATGACCAAGCTCATTCGCGAGGCGCAGCCTTCGAATAACGGGAGCTACCCCATTGCGAGTGCCACTGCACAGTCACTCACGTTCTATGCTAACGCGGATACCGATAGTGATCGAGAACAAGTACGCTTCTTCCTGGACGGGAGTACCTTCAAGCTCGGCACCATTCAGCCAGTTGGCGAGCCGGCATCGTACCCTGCGGGGAGTGAGGCGGTGAGCGTGATTGCGACCAACGTGCAGAATGGTGTGAACCCAGTATTCCAGTACCACGATACCTCGTTCACCGGATCGGAACCGGCGCTCACGTTCCCCGTTACCCTGCAGGACGTACGGCTGGTGAGCATCGTGCTCACCATTGACGCCAACCTCCAGGAACCTCCGTCGGCCATTGATCTGCAAACCAGCGTCGCATTCCGAAACTTGAAGGATAACTTATGAAGCGCAGCCGCGTACACGATGACCAACGAGTGCCGCGCCCGGGTTCAATGCTCGTGAGCATTCTCGTGGTCACCGGCCTCTTCGTCACCCTGGGCATGCTCGCCTTGCAGTTCATCATCACCCAGAATGCAGCGAGCAAGTTTCGCGTGGAGCGCGAGCGAGCGTTCCAGATTGCAGAGGCAGGGGTGGAGTACTACCGCTGGCACCTCGCCCACGTGTCCGACGACTTCCAGGATGGGACGGGCGCAGCTGGCCCCTACGTTCACGAGTACCGCGACGCAACGGGCAACGTCATTGGGACGTTCACGCTGGATATCACCCCCCCGCCATCGGGCTCAACCGTGGTGACCATACGTTCCACCGGGCAGCTCACCAACCGACCCGCGAGCGCTCGCACAGTTATCATGCGGCAGGGCATCCCATCGTTTACCAAGTGGGCGGTGGTTGCCAATGCGGACATGCGGTTCGGTGAGGGTACCGAGGTGTTCGGGCCAATTCACAGCAATGGCGGCATTCGCTTCGATGGACTCGCGCACAACCTCATTACGTCGTACCAGTATAGGTACGACGATCCAGACCACACGGGTAGCGATGAGTTGGGCGTGCACACGCACGTTGCGCCCATTGATCCCATTCCCCCAGCAACCCCACCGGCAACGATTCCTAGTCGTCCTGATGTCTTCGAGGCGGGTCGGGAGGTGCAAGCTGACTACGTTGACTTCACGAACATCACCGCCGATCTCCTCGGCCTGCAGACGAAAGCTATTGCCAGTGGTATTCGTTTGTTGCCGTCGGGTGGCCAGGGCTACCACCTCACGTTGCGTGCGGATGGGAAAGTGGACATGCGAATCGTGAACGCGCAGCTCCGGTGCCAGTACAACTCCAGCGGCACGTGGCGTGACTACGGCTACTGTTCGAATGATTTCAACGACACCTGCACGCAGAGTAGCCAGTGCTCGACCGGCGCGACGTGCATCCAGTCTTCTCACTCCATTGGCACGCGAGCTAACGATGAAGTCGCTTTCACGTACAACGGTGTTTCCTCACTGGGTGTTGACTTACCTGCGAACGGAATCATTTTCGTGGAGGACGATTTGTGGATTGACGGGGTAATAGATAACGCTCGCGTGACCGTCGTGGCCGCGCGGGAGCCACTAGCCTCTGGTCGGGCGAACATCTACCTCACGAAGGATCTAACCTACACACCGATTGGTGATACGAGCGGGAGTGACGTCATTGGCCTCATCGCCCAAGACAATGTACTCGTCGGCTTCTTCAGTGAGGATGACCTGCGCATCGATGCAGCGCTCATTGCCCAGAACGGCCGCGTCGGACGTCCCTTCTACGGCTCGAGCTTCACCACATCAACGAACAACGCGAATTTCCAGCTCTACCCAACAGGCGGCATATGCGTGGGTAATCCATCGCGGTCGTGCTCAGATAGTGGCGACTGCACGAACTACTGCCAGGCCACGCCGAGCGTGAATTGCACCACGGATGGTCAGTGCAACAATTACTGCACCGGTGATACGGATCGTGCATGCACGGCAAATGGTGACTGCGTGAACTACTGCAATGCAAACCCATCGCGCTCCTGCACGACGAACACCCAGTGTCGGAATTACTGTCAGAATGATCCAACTCGGTCGTGCACCACGAATGCTCGCTGCAATGGTTGGTGCACTCTCGACCATACCAGGGGGTGCTCCCAGAATTCGCACTGCTCTGGCGTTGGCTCTTGTGATTTGGGCGCGCCGAACGTTGGCCCCTGCGTGACAACCGATACGTGCGTGACGTCCAGCACCGGCCCCTGCAAGACTGGTGACACGTGTGTGACGAGCGACACGTGCACGCAGAGTACGAACCCCAATGGCGGCGCAACGTGCCAGGAGTACCGCAAGCGGACGCAGCTCACCAACTTCGGCGCTATTGCTACGAACCAACGGTACGGATTTGCCTGGACAGGCTACGATCTCTTCAGCTGCGGTGGAGGCGACTACAATAACTCTGGGTACTGCTTGCGCGACCTCATCTTCGATGCCAACTTGAGCTACGCTCCGCCGCCCGACTTCCCCACCACCGGACAGTACGAAACGTTGAGCTGGGAGGAGCAGTAATATCGGGGTGGGAAACCTACGGTTTCCCCCTCCCGACTCCCCCTTTCCCTTCAACGAGCCGTGCGTCAATCGTCGCACAAGGTAAGCTTGATGCTCCTCATTCCGCACGGATTTTGGGACAAAGCACGTTTGATACTCGTCCTTCCTTGCGACAGAGAGGGTCAAGTTGCTATGATGCGGAGGCTTCGCTCATTTCGTTTACCCGTATGGTTCACAAACTCATTATCATTGGCTCTGGTCCAGCTGGCCTTTCTGCTGCCATCTACGGGGCGCGGGCGGAACTGCAACCCCTCGTCATCGCCGGCTCCAAGCCAGGAGGTCAGCTCATGGACACGACGGACGTTGAGAACTTCCCAGGGTACGTGAGCATCAAAGGCCCGGAACTCATGCAGAAGCTTCGGGAACAAGCCGAGCACTTTGGCACGACATTCATCGATGGCGATGTCTCCAAAGTCGATTTTTCCGCACAACCATTTCGACTCTGGGTGGGCGAGCACGAGGTGCAAGCCCAGTCGGTCATTGTGGCGACCGGCGCGCAAGCAAAGTGGTTGGGTTTACCAAACGAACAGCGCCTCCGCGGGGCTGGGGTTTCGGCGTGTGCTACCTGTGATGGGTTCTTTTTCAAAGGTAAAGAAGTAGTAATTATTGGTGGTGGTGATACAGCTATGGAGGAAGCGAACTTCCTCACGAAGTTTGCTACGAAAGTGACCATCGTCCACCGCAAGGATGCATTCAATGCGAGTAAGATCATGCAGGACCGCGCGCTTGCGAATCCGAAAATTTCCGTCCAGTGGAATAGCGAGGTGGTAGACGTCCTGGGCGAGCAGGTCGTTGCCGGCGTGCGTCTGAAGAACGTGCAGACCGGTGCGACCACCGACTACCCATGCCAGGGGTTGTTCCTCGCCATCGGGCACAAGCCAGCGACGGACATTTTTAAAGATCAGCTCGAAGTCGATAGTCACGGCTTCCTCGTCGTCAAAGACTTCACCAAGACGAACGTGGATGGCGTGTTCGCGGCTGGAGACGTCCACGACCCGCGGTACCGCCAAGCTTCGGTTGCTGCTGGCTTTGGGGTCATGGCGCTCCTCGACGCAGAGAAGTACCTCGCAGCAACCGAGAACGCCTAGCACGTTCCCCAATGAGAAAACGCACCGGTGGAGTACGGTGCGTTTTTGATGAACGATATTGTGAGCTACATACCCCAGACGAAGTACGTGCTGCCCCAGCTGTAGCCACCGCCGAAGGCAATTTGGAGCACCCGCGTACCGGGTTTGATGATGCCGAGTTGGCGCGCTTCGTAGGTGCAGAGGGCTGTTGCGGGCGACGTCGGGTTGCCGAAGTGGTCGACGTTGTCGTACCAGATGATCGTGTGGGTCTTCGGTACTGTACTCTTTCCGATTGGCACACCTTCAGGACAATCCAGCGTTGCCATGCGGAACTCTACGTGCGGGTACTGTTTGGCGAGTCGCTTCACAACTGCTTCGCTCATTCGTTTGTTCGCCTGGTGCGGTGTGAAGACATCGACGTCTTCGATAGTGATGCCGAAGAACTCGAGCGCGTCGGGAACGAGTCGGTCATTCACCAGCGGGACAATGTCCTCGTAGACGTTGCGCCCATCCATGAACATGAGGTGGTCGTCACGTCGCGGGTCGAGGTGCTCAGCTAGGAGCGGCACGGCCGATCCGCCCGCGAGCGTCTTAATGCGGTTCTCGTTCACACCGTCGATGCCGCCATCACCACCCATGAACACTGGCGGGTTTTTAAACCACGAGTGTTCGAGCGCGCACGCTTCGAGCACGTACGCTGCGCCTGCATCGCCGAGAATCGCAAACGGTGAATTCGCACGGTGGTGCCGGCCCGTCGTGCGGGTCATGAGGTCGGCGAGTGCAACGATGCCTCGCGTGCACGCGCCGCTCTGGATGAGGGCGAAGCCGACGCTGAGGGCTGCCATCGGGGTGGTGCAGGCAAAGGAGACGTCCATCGTCACGCACCCGCGGAGCTGGACCCCGTGGCGGTACGACGGGAAGTGCATCTTCCGCAAGGCAACGACAGACGTCGGTGGGGTTTGCGGGTGGTCTGGCGAGACGGTGCCGAGGATGAAGAATTCGGGGTGCTCCAGTCCATCACCGTACGCGTCAGTCCACGCTTCGTGGGCTGCACGTGCGGCGTAGTCACTCGTCGATTCTCCGGGTTCTGCGAATCGACGCTCACGAATGCCTGTCCTTGTGAGAATCCACTCGTCGCTCGTCTCGTACGCTTGGCTCTGCTCGGATGAGAGCGTGTACCCAGCATCGAGAACGTGTTGACGTTCCTCCAGGTACATTCTGGCGATGTCGTCGTTCGTTACAATACGTTGTGGGAGGGCAATGCCCAAACCCGCTATGCGAATACCTTGCATAGGCAACTCCTTTTCAAAGAGGTTCGCGTTTTCTTTGCTCCAACCCTACCGCCTCGACCTTCGGGCGTCAACTTGCTAGGCTACGGGTATGCAAAAAAAACTTCTCGCAATTCTCGTTCTAGCACTTGTCGGCATTGCCGTGTCAGCGTACGCGCTCAAGCTTCACTACACAGTGGACCCGTCATCTTTCTGTAATATCAACGATACGTTCAACTGCGACGTGGTGAACAAGAGCTGGGCAAGCCAGATTGCTGGCGTACCCGTCGCGCTCATTGGCATCGTGGGCTACAGCCTCCTCACCATTGGGAGCGGGTGGCTCTTGGTCACGAAAAAAATTCGCGCCTTCACCTGGGGTGCGATCGCACTCGCCAGTGCGGGCGCCCTAGGCTTCGCGCTCTTCCTCACTGGGGTAGAGATGTTCGACCTTAAAGCGTACTGCGTAGTGTGCCTTGCCTCGCAGGCAATCATCCTCGCGCTTGCCGTGCTCGTCTGGAGCACGCCGGAAGCGCGTCAGGGTGTTCGATCCTGGTTCTTCTCCTCCTCGGACTGAGCTTGTAGCGTAGCGAGGCGGGTGGTCACCCACACGACAATTGCCGTAATGACCACAGCGTATGCGAACTTCGCTGCGAGGCCATTTGCTTCGCCAAAAATTTTGGTGAAGAGCGCCTTCACTGCTTCATTCCACGCGAGTGCGGCAACGAGGCCGAGCGCACCGGTGAGGAGGGTGACGATTTGCACGGTCACTTTCTTGTGCATGTTTGCCATAGACCGAGTATAGCAAGTCTGAGCGATACGCACAGGCTGGCATGTGCGCGAAATCGCGAGAGTATCCTACGTTGACAATCCATAAAAAAAATGCTAAACTACATGCGTAATATAAAAACAACAAGTTATGAAACGACTTACGCCAAGTGCGTTCCCGCAAGGGCAAGTGAGCTTGCTCATGTTTGGTCAAACCATGTACTACGCAAAATCTTCGCCGAGCCTCGGACGTCGTATCGCCCGCGGTATTTCGTCGTTGCTCGTCCGTCGCCAGAAGCGTGCGGCTGCGAGCCTAACCTAGGAGGCAGGGCATATGATTAAAATCGATGACTTGTTCAAGATTGCGGTTGACCGCCGAGCTTCGGACGTGCACATCGTGACGAATAAACCCCCCATCCTGCGCATCGATGGGGAGCTGAGCGAAGTTGAGGGCATTCCACCACTGGCGCCAAAAGACACGCAGGCACTCATCTTCTCTATTCTCAACGACAAGCAGAAGCAGTTGTTCATCAGCGAGCGCGAACTCGACATGTCGTACGAGATTCCCGGCGGCTTCCGCTTCCGCGTGAACTGCCACTGGGAGCGCAACAACGCAGGATTGGTTGCGCGTATCATCTCGCAGCAGATTCCCACGATGGAAGACCTCATGCTCCCCGAAGTGGTGTACGAAATGCTGCGGCAGAAGCAGGGGCTCATTCTCGTCACTGGCCCCACGGGCTGCGGCAAGTCCACGACGCTCGCCGCCATGATTAACTTCATCAACAACGAGCGATCGGCACACATCATTACCTTGGAAGATCCAATCGAGTTCCTCTACGAGTCCAAGAAGTCTATCATCAAGCAGCGGCAGTTGGGCACGGACATGCTGACCTTTGGCGACGCCCTCAAGCACGTGCTGCGCCAGGACCCGAACGTCATCATGGTAGGCGAGATGCGCGACCTCGAGACCATTGCTGCCACCATCACACTGGCAGAAACTGGGCACTTGGTGCTTGCCACGCTCCACACGTTCAACGCCGCCCAGACGGTTGACCGCATCATCGACGTCTTCCCGCCCTACCAGCAAGACCAAGTGCGCATCCAGCTCTCGCTCTTCTTGAAGAGCATCATTTCCCAGCAGTTGCTCCCGCGGGTAAACGGCGGGCGCATTTCGTCGCGGGAAATCCTTGTGAACACGCCGGCTATTTCCAACCTCATCCGCGAGAACAAGATTGCGCAAATTAAGACCGTCTTGCAGACCTCGGCATCGGACGGGATGGTGGCCATGGACCAAGACCTCACGCGGCTCTACGAAGCGAATGAAATTACGGAAGATATTGCCAAGGCGTACATGATGAACCCGGAGAGCTTGAAAGGCTAGGCTAACGAACACGCCAACCGACCACCACCCAACCAGGGTGGTGGTTTTGTGTACACGGGGTTCCCAAACAATTTGGTGCGGAGTCCGGAGTGAGCAAGCCGAAAGGCGCGCTCACGCAGGGCGGAGCACGAAACGAACTGCCGTGAACCACTTGCTACGCTCGGGTACACGGCATGCACCAAAAGCTTTCTACAAAGCTGGCGTGCCATGCACCCGAACAGCACCGGCCAATGGGACGGTGCGTTGTGAGTGGTGCATGGTGCGCCCGGAGGGACTCGAACCCCCAACCCCATGGTCCGAAGCCATGTACTCTATCCATTGAGCTACGGGCGCGTACCAGCAAACCTACCACGCTCCACGCTTCAGTTCAAGAATTTTTTGTGTACCTCGGACGCAACCCGAAGTAGGCTTACGTAGCAAGCATACGAAGGGTGAAATCCGTGAAGACCCGTGGTGGGAGCAGAGGGGTTCGCCCCTTCCGGGGCCGGGGTGCTCTCGATGGGTCGCACCCGTTCGAACCCCAACAGCGAAACACAACGCATACAATGTAGCGCGTCGGTTTCAGCTTATGTTCGTTCCGTGGTGGGAGCAGAGGGGTTCGAACCCCCGACCGTACGCTTAAGAGGCGTCTGCTCTACCAGCTGAGCTATGCTCCCACGAGAATCCTGGTCGCGTTATTAATGCTTACCCAGTGCGCGTCTGCTCTTCCGGGGTGCTGAGTCCCGACCCTACTGGGTCGAGGATCCGCGGTCCGACGCCTTCGCGTCGTGACCGGGACTATGCTCCCACGCTCCAGCATCGTACACAATCACATTTCACTCCGCAAGCCCCATAGTTGACATGTTCAGTACTTTCTCCTAGTCTACCTGGAAAACCAACCCAAGGAGAAAGGATATCACCGTGGTTGATACGCAAGCACGATTTGGCATCGACGAAGTGTACATTGACCTGCTGCAGAAGACGGCGTTGGCATGGAAAGCCAGCGGAGAGATTGATGGGGAAGAGGTTGACCTGGCGCAGGCGATTATCTTGCTCTGCGGTCGGCTCAGAGAATTGCCGGACACCGTAGACCGGGTCGCCATGGCTCACGAATTGCAGGAAGCGAATCGCGCGTTCCTGGCCAAGGACTTCCCCGGCGCGAAGTACCACATGCTCCAGGCCGACAAGTGGCGCGATGCGATAACCGCAAAGTAGTTCGTTTCAAAAAACCCCCGATTGGCACCGGGGGTTTTTACTCATACACGTGGAGTTAGTGCTTCAGCGCGTCCTTGAGGGATTTGCCGGCCTTGAACTTGGGGACGCGAACTGCAGCAATCTGAATCTTCTCCGTTGGGTTCTGCGGGTTCACTCCCGTACGCGCGGAACGCTCTTTGGCCAGGAAGGTGCCGAAGCCCGTGAGTGTAACTTCGCCCCCGGCTTTTATGGTTTCCGTGACGGTGTCCTCAAATCCCTGGAGGAGGTCTTCGACCTGCTTCTTGTTGAGGCTTGCTTTTTCGGCGAGTTTTTCGATGAGTTCTGCTTTATTCATACGTGGCCACCCCCTTTCGGTCAGCGCGAGATCGTGCGGGTATTATACCGCACTTTCCCGGTCAATGCGGCTGAGCTTCGTGGCGCGTCCATCGGTGCCAACTTCGAGGAGTACGGCGTTGAACACGGCCACTCCGTGGTCAGCAATGTCGTGCGTCTTCTTCTCCCCGCTGAGGAATCGCGGAAGAATTGCCTCTCGGTTCACGCCAATGATGCTGTCTCGCAGCCCGCACATGCCAACATCAGTTACGTAGGCAGTGCCGTTCGGCAGGATGCGGCAGTCGGCAGTAGGCACGTGCGTGTGCGTGCCAAACACGGCGCTCACCCGGCCATCCAGGTGCCAGCCCATGGCCACTTTCTCACTCGTAGTTTCGGCGTGCATGTCCACTACTGCAACGGGAGCGCCGTTGACGTGCAGGAGCTCATCCGCAGTAGTGAAGGGTGAGGCAACTGTTTCGTCCATGAACGACTGGCCAACGAGGTTGAGAACCCGGATGTCCGCATCGCCCACGTGGACCGTCTTGTCGCCCACGCCTGGCATGTCTGCGTAGTTCGCTGGCCGGAGCAAAGGCTGGTGCTCATCGGCGTAGAGTAGGCGGGCGTCATCTTTGCTCATGCTGTGGTTGCCGCCCGTACCAATGTCCACACCCGCGCGGCGCACTTCATCCCACGTCTTCTGGGTCACGCCTTTCCCGTGCGCCAAGTTCTCGACGTTCGCAATGACGACGTCGATGTGTAGTTCTTGCCGGAGCGAGGGCAAGAGCTGGGTCACGATTGCGCGACCCGGCTTGCCCACTATATCTCCAATAAATAGGATCTTCACGGTTTACCGTGCGTACTCAATGACGCGCTTCTCGCGGATCACCGTCACCTTAATTTCCCCGGGGTACTGCAGTTCTTTCTCAATGTTGTTCGCGACTTCACGCGCCAGCTTGATCGCGGCGTAGTCATCCACCTTCTCGGGCCGGACGAACACGCGAATTTCTCGACCCGCTTGGATTGCGTACGCCTTCTCCACGCCCTCGAAGCTCGCGGCGAGCTTCTCCAGCTCTTCCAAGCGCTGGATGTACTGCTCGATGCTGTCCTTCCGCGCACCCGGGCGAGAGCCGGAAATGGCGTCGGCCGCTTTCACAATGGCTCCCTCGAGCGTCTTCGGGTCGTCTTCGTGGTGGGAGATACACTGGTAGGCAACTTCCTCGGGCATCTTGAACTTCCGGCGGAGAATGTCGTACCCAATTTCTGGGTGCGTGCCCTGGATGTCGTGGTCCAGTGCCTTGCCAATGTCGTGCAGGAGCCCGCCCTTCTTGCAGACGCTCACGTTGGCACCCAGTTCTTCCGCGAGCAGTCCGGCGAGCGTGGCGACTTCAACGGAGTGCCGCAGGACGTTCTGCCCGTAGCTGGTGCGGTACTTCAAGCGGCCGAGGAGGAGTAAGAGCTTGGGGTCCATGCCAGCCACGCCTACCTCGTAGGCAGCTTCCTCGCCAGCCTTTTTCATGTCCTGCTGGATTTCCTTCTTCGCTTGGTCAACCGTATCTTCGATGCGTCCGGGGTGAATGCGGCCGTCCGCCATGAGTCGTTCGAGTGTGCGCTTCGCCACCTGGCGTCGTACAGGGGAGAACCCCGAGACGACAATTGACTCTGGTGTTTCGTCGACGATGATTTCCACGCCGGTCATGAGTTCCAGCGTCTTGATGTTCCGTCCTTCCTTGCCAATGATGCGGCCCTTCATTTCCTCGTTCGGAAGGTTCACGATGGTCGTGGTGGTTTCCGCAGTGTGCGGTGAAGCGACGCGCTGGATGGCCAGGCCGATGAGGTTCTTCGCGCGCTTCTCAATTTCCTCCGCCGATTCTTCTTGGAATTTTCGAATGCGATCGAGGAGCTCGTCCTTCATGTCCCGCTCGGTTGCTTCCATGAGCACGCGTCGAGCCTCCTCTTTCGAGAGGCCGGCAATTTTCTCCAGCTTCGCTACTTGCTGCTCGCGTACCTGCTCCAGCTCTTTACGGATGTTCTCCAGGCGGTTCTCCTTCTCCTGCACCTGCTGCTTACTCTTCTCGAGCTGCAGGAGCTTGCCGTCG
>JBGSPR010000019.1:0-8155 GCA_041738495.1 Patescibacteria group bacterium | reverse complement strand
AAACCGCGCCGCCCAGTCCGCCCAGCACCGTGTGGTCCTCCACCGTCACCAGCGCGCCCGTCCGCTCAGCCAGCGCAACAATGGCCGATGCGTCGATTGGCTTGATGCTGTAGAGGTCGATAACCCGGACGTTGATTTTGCGTTTGCGGAGCTCATTGTACGCTTTGGCTGCCTCGTGGACCGTGATACCAGCGGCAATAATCGTCGCCTTGTCTCTGCGGCTTTCCGCGAGCGTCTTACTACCGCCAATGGGGAATGCCTCGGTATTCTTGTAGAGCACCGGGGTCGCATTACGGGTCGTGCGCAGGTACACAATCCCCTTTGCCCGCACTGCACGCTCAACCAGCTTCTCCGCGCTCACCGCGTCGCTCGGGTAGAGGACGGTGCTGTTGAGCAACGTCCGGAACATGGCCATATCCTCAACGCCCATTTGCGACGCGCCATCCTGGCCAATGGAAACGCCGGCGTGGGAGCCGCAGAGTACGAGGTGGGCATAGCTCAACGTGGTCATGCGCATTTGATCGTGCGCCCGCGTGAGGAAAGCAGCGAACGTTGATGCACATGGTATCTTCCCGCGACGAGCCATGCCCAAGGCCGCACTCACCATGTTCTGCTCGGCGATGTACATTTCGAAGAAGCGCTTGGGCTGTGTCTTGGCGAACGTTTCGGCCATGGTGGAGTTGCTCGTCTCGGCATCCAGGACGACGAGCGCGGGGTAGGCGGGCGCAATGCGTGCGAGCGCGTGGCCGTAGGCTTCGCGCGTGGCAACGAGGGCACCGCGGGTGTAGCGCAGTGGCCGTGCAGGTTTTCGCTGCAACGGCTTGGGGGATCGGCGTGCAGGTTTGGCTACTACGCCACGGATCTGTGGTACTGACCCGAGTTCATCCAGGGCTTGTGCGAGCTGCACTTTTGTTAGGGCTTTGCCGTGCCATCCATTCTTGTTTTCTAAAAAGCTCACACCTTTGCCCTTTACAGTCTTTGCGAGGATGATTGTCGGTCGGTTACTCGGGGAGAGTGCGCGTTTGTAGACCTTCCTAATTGCCTCGAGGTTGTGTCCGTCAACCGTGAACGTCCGCCAGCCAAATGCCGCAAAGCGCTTTGCGTACGCCTGAACGTTCCAGCCCAGCATGGTAGCGCCACGCTGGCCGAGTCTGTTGATGTCCGCAATTGCAACGAGGTTGTTGAGCTTGTCGTGACTCGCGAGCTGAACAGCTTCCCATACCTGCCCTTCGGCTAGCTCACTGTCACCGAGTACCACGAAGGTTCGATACGACAGTTTGTCCATCCTGCCAGCAAGTGCCATGCCGAGACCAACCGAAAGACCTTGGCCCAGCGACCCCGTGGCAGCTTCGGCGTATGGAAAAGATGATGGAATTGGGTGGCCCTCTAAACGACTACCGAATTTTCGAAGTGTGAGGAGTTCGCGTTCGGGAATAATTCCTGCTGCAGCGTAGAGCGCGTAGAGGAGCGGCGCAGCGTGGCCTTTGGAAAAAATAATCCGGTCGTTGTTCGGGTTCTGTGGTCTGCGCAGGTCAGCCCGAAAAGATCCACCAAAGAATAGCCCGGCCATCAGGTCTGTAGCCGAGAGTGAGGAGGTAGCATGGCCAGAACCGGCTGCGGTGGTCATCTGGAGAATCCAGCGACGGAGCTGGGTGGATAGATTTTGGAGTTGTGCGGTGCGCATGGGTACAGTGTAGCACTTTGCACTTCTCCATCGAGAAAGCCGCCCACAAGGTGTGGACGGCTAGCGGCTAGGAACGTTTTCTCTTCTGCGCTCCTGCGAGGAGTAGGTTGCCAAGGTGGTGGGCGGCCAAGCCTGCTAGGGCATGGTACCAGCCGGCGCTGAGACCGAGGTCGATGCAGTACGCAATGAGCGTAATGAGCAGGAATCCCGATGAGTACGTAATGGCGCCATCCAGGTTGGGGTACCACACCCGTACGATGCCCGCGATGAACGAGAGTACCGGGATCCAGGCAATCGCTTGGTTGTTCGGGATGCTCGCCAGACTGGAGAAGAGTATCCAGACAATGACGAGTGCAAAGCTCACACCGAGGCCGTGGCCAAAGCGTGTCTGGCGTACGACTGAGGTTTCTTTCTGTGTTTCCAAAGCAAACTCCTTTTGCTGGACTATTGGTATTCCTGCCATCCAACCATAGGCTAGAACCGACGTCAAGGTTATACTGGAGGGATGCAGCTCGTCTTCGCCACCCACAATCCGGGGAAAGTGATAGAAATGAGGGCAATCTTAGCGGGTTTGCCTGTGGAGATTTCCAGTGCCGATGAGGTGGGCGTTCACGAGGACGTGATTGAAGATGGCGTGACTTTTGCAGAGAACGCGCTGAAGAAGGCGCGGTACGTGAGCCAGCGGACGGGCAAGTGGGCGGTGGCGGATGATTCGGGTCTCTCGATCGACGCGCTGGATGGGGCGCCCGGGGTTTTTTCGGCGCGGTGGGCTGGAGAAGGCGCGAGTGGGGAAGAGATTATTGCGTACACGCTCAACGAGCTGAGCGGGATTCCCGAGCACCGTCGCACTGCGTGGTTCGAAACCGCGGCCGCCTTGGTGTCCCCGGATGGACAAGAGTGGACGTTCACTGGACGCATCGACGGAACAATTCCCCTCCAGCCGCGAGGTACACCCCGGGAGCGGTTGCCCTACGACGTGATCTTCATTCCCGAGGGTCACGTGAAGACATTTGCCGAAATGTCTGACGATGAGAAGAACAGCCTTAGTCACCGGGGCGATGCATTCCGGCAGTTGAAAGAGTTCCTCGCTTAGGTTGAGAAATTATGAAGAAGATTTCTTCGTTCAACCAGCGGGTGTATGCCCTGGTGAAGAAGATACCGCGAGGTAGGGTTGCTACCTACGGGCAAGTGGCAGCGCTCATGGGGAGTCCACGAGCCGCTCAGGCCGTGGGCTGGGCGCTGCATGCGTTAGACGAACAGCTCAGTAAGGAAGTGCCCTGGCCGCGGGTGGTGAATAAAGCTGGTTTCCTCTCCATCGTGAACATGGAGCATGCCGCTGATGAACAAGCCTTCCTCCTCCAGAAGGAAGGAGTTGAGGTCACAAAAAGAGATGGAATGTGGTGGGTGGATTTGGGGAAGTACCTATGGAAACCACAAAAGTACAATCCAGCGTGAGTGCCCACTGGGATCCCCAAACATTTGGCGCGGACCGACCCCGAGTGTATCGAGGGGGAGGGAGCACGAATGTGCGTCACGCGGAGCTGTGACCGCGAAACGAGCTGGAGCGGGTAGGGGGAATCCCCTTCGGGCCGGGGTGCTGCGCACGCTCGCACCCGTTCGATTCCATTTTCAACCGCAAGCATCTGTCACTCACTGCGTGAGTGCCATATGCTTGGAGCGGGTAGGGGGAATCGAACCCCCGGCATCAGCTTGGAAAGCTGAGGTATTGCCATTATACGATACCCGCCTAGACGCGGCGCGACTAGTCCGCATACGCGAGCAGGCACAGCATAGCCGACCACGTTTCATCTAGCAACCCGTACGACCTTATTCGGTTTGTGGTGCCCTGATACGAGCTCAATACGTGTGGCATGGAGGAGTTGCTTCACCAAGCGCAGCGCCGCTTCATTCGCGTGGTTGTGCTCAGCCGCTGCTCGCACAGACACCAGCAGCACGTCACCCTCACGGCGAATCGTCTCCCGCTTGGCCTTGGTTGTGACGCGGACGCGGTACAGCAGCATCACTACATCTTCCGCCGAATGTGCTGCAGCATTGACGTCGGACCGGCGTAGAGGTCTCTACTCTCCGGTGTCCACGGGCGGCCACCTTGGTCTTGCAGCGAACAGCCTGACTCCTGTGCGATGATCACGCCCGCCGCGACGTCCCACAGGTTAATGGGGCCAGCGATGATGACGGCATCAAGGCGACCAGCGGCGAGGTAGGCTAGGTCGAGCGCAGTGGAGCCGGCGTGCCGCACAGCGCGCAGGTGGTGGCTGAGCTTCTCCGCTATGACGAGGGAGGCGTGCAAGGACTTGAGTGAATGACTGTAGCCGTAGCCGATGATTGCCTGTGTGAGCGGACGGCTGCGGTGAGCGCGGAGGATTTTTCCATTCTTCGTTGCCCCTTGGTTACGCGCGCCGATGAATGTTTCGCCGGTCGGCGGACAGGTGATGACGCCGAAGAGCGGCGTATCCCCATCCATGAGCGCAATGGACACCCCGAAGAACGGCACGTGGAGCACGAAGTTCGTCGTACCATCGAGCGGGTCGATGACCCAGCGGAGCTTTCCTGGCCGATTGTGGCCCTCCTCCGAGAGCACGCCAATTCTTGGGAATGCTGTTCGCAAGTACTTCTGGATGAGGAGGTTCGCTGACCGGTCTGCTGCCGTCACAAGTTCGTGTGCAGATTTTGCATCCACGTCGCGCGCGTGGAGGTTCTGGAATCGGGTGAGGAGGAGCTTTCCTGCTGCGTGCGCGGCGCGTGTGGCGATTGCAATTGGTTGCATAGGGTTATCGTTTACCGGTGAGCCAGTAGTAGAGGTTTGCTGCGTACTCGCGCAAAACAACCTTCGTCCCTTGGAGGCGTCGGGTGAACGTGCGCTGCTGGACGGTGTTCCGATCGGCTGACCGGCAGACAACCTGCGCGCCGGCGTTACGGAAGAACGTGCACGCGCGAGAAGTGTGGAAGTCGCTCGTGAGCACGATGTACTTCTCCCACCCGTACTTCTTCCCAAGCGCGATGACGTTCGCTGCATTCTCCAACGTGTTCTGTGCCTGGTCTTCCTGGATGATGTCATTCTCGACAACGCCGAGTGACTGCGCGAGCTTCGCCATAGCCGGCGCTTCGGCGTACGGGTTGTCCCCCACTTTCCCGCCCGTCACCACGAAGTACGGCGCCGGGCGAGCGTCTTTAAAGAGTGCGGCTGCGCTGCGCACGCGCTCTTCCGTCTTGAAGGAGAGGTGGCCGGTCTGCGCATCTATCCCGCCGCCGAGCACCACCAGAGCGTCAGCGTACTGCAGGGGTTGCTCTTCTAGCCACGCTCGGCCGAGTACCGCGTTGAAATTCGTAAAGCCCGAGAGCAGGAAGAGCACGAGCGCAACCCCAATGAGTAGCCACACTGCCCGAGGGAGTTTTTGGTACATGCGAGAGTACTCTTGTGGGAGCTTCATGAGCGGAGTTTCTTGAGTACAGCAATGTCCTTGATGTGCTTGCCGTCGTGGTGGGTTTCCAGAATCATGTCGATGTTCTTCAGCTTCGGGTGGCGGCACACGGCCTTGAATCCTGCTATGCCAATTTTGCCTTCACCAATGTGTTCGTGCCGGTCTCGGTGAGCACCAAAATCCGTTTTACTGTCGTTGGCGTGGATGAGCTTGAGGTACGAAAGGCCAATGAGCTTGTCGAACTTCCTCAAGAAAGCATCCACGGCCGATTTTGTCCGCAGGTCGTAGCCGCTGGCAAAGGCGTGGCAGGTGTCCAAGCAGATGCCAACTTTTTTTCGCTGTGCCGCTGGAACCGCTTTGATGAATGTGGCGAGTTCCTCCAACGTATCCCCTACTACGGCACCAGAACCCGCAGAGTTTTCTAAGAGAAATAGCGCTGTACCGCTGTACCCTTTGAGAATTTCTTTTATGGCATCAGCCACCATTTTTGTCGCTTTTACTGGCGTGGTTTCTTTGGCCGAGCCTAAGTGCGTCATGACGGCTGTAACGCCGAGTAGTGATGAGCGCTCAAGTTCACCTCGAACAATTTCAATAGAGCCTTTCCGCAGGCGCGGGTTTGTAGAAGCAAAGTTAATGAAGTACGGCGTGTGCACGTAGGTTCGTGGGATGGAATATTTATTGTTTTCGGCTTTGAAGGCTGCAACAATCTCCGGTGTCAGCTTCGGTGCAGCACCACCTTGCGGCGACCGCGTGAAGAACTGGTACACTTCGCACTTCAAGTCGTGGGCGTTCTTTGGGGCGTTGTGCACGCCACCGGCAGCAGAAACGTGGTGACCGATAAGCATGGGAGTAGTATAGCATTTACGGACGCGAAATTTTGCGCTACCGGAATGATTGTCACGGTGTGAACTGCGAGTGGCATTGACAAATATTCATTTTCACGTATACTCCGATGTTACCAAAAACCTGTTGCAATTGGAGTGAAGAGTGAACGAAAACGTTCTGAACATTGGCGTGGTGGGGTATTGCCCGCCGACACAGTTCGATGCTGTCGAAGCACGACGCATGATCGAGGATGCGTACAGCCAGATCGAAACCCTGTTTCCCGAGAAATCTAAAACAGTCGTTTCTGGCCTTACCAATGTCGGCGTCCTCGCCATCGCCTACGCTGCCGCTGTCGAACGTGGATGGAAGACCGTCGGGATCGCGTGTAAGCGTGCCGAGGAGCACGAGCTCTTCCCGGTCGATGAAAAGAAGATCGTCGGGGAAAATTGGGGAGACGAAAGTGAAGCCTTCCTCGCTTCCATTGACGTGATTGTTCGCATCGGCACTGGACCGCAGTCAATGAGAGAGGCGCAGCGCTGCCGGGATGATGGTAAGCTTGCCCTTGAATACGACCTCCCAACCACTATGTAGAAAGCGCAGAACATGGCCCGCAGATCGTATCTCGCGGGCCTCTTCTTGACGTGTTTGTACTCGTTGCTATACTCCAGAGCCCAAATAAAGGAGGATAGAGTGAGTGCAAAGAAAAAACTTCGTCAGCGCAAGATCGTTCCCGCTGGGAGGATCCCGGTGCCACAGAAGCCGCCGAAGGTCCAGCCGCACGGCAAGGACTACAAGCGGAAGCCAAAGCACCCCAAGCCCATTCTCGAAGAGCGCGACTGACCACCTTGTCCGCGCTCTTTCATTTGACGGTGCGGGTGGATTTCGCTAGAGTCATCTGAAAATTGCACGTAAACGTTTAACATACAAGGAGGCGTCATTGCCAAAGCACGTTGAAATTGAACGACGGTTCGTAGCCCGAGATGTTCGCTTGCAGCAAGGTGCAGTCGGACAAAAGATTGTGCAGGGGTACTTCCAAACCCCAGCACACGCTACGGTGAGGATTCGCCAAACCGGCGGTGATGTTGGGGTGTACGAACTGACGCGAAAAACTGGCCGAGGGAAATCCCGGATAGAGGACACCACAAAGCTGGATCGCGCGCTCGGCCGAACGCTCCTCGCATCCTGTCCGTTCGTCTTGCGGAAGCGGAGATTCATGCGCGACGGGTGGGAGATAGATCGGTACACCGGGCCACTGAAAGGACTCTGGATTCTCGAGCGTGAGATTCCCTCTGCTTCTGCTCCGTGCCCGCTCCCCCCGTGGGTGGACGCGAGCGCAGTGGTGGAGGTTACGAACGACCTCACGAACTACGACCTTGCCAAGCTTGGCGCAGCGCTCCGCGGACTTGAAAATCCTCCGCCAATTTTCGAGCTCGTTGCGAAGCCGTTGCCCATCATCGTCATCACTGGCGGCCCGTGCTCGGGCAAGAGCAGCGTGCTGGCCATGCTCCGACGGCAACTCCCGAAGCGCGTTCACGTGGTTCCGGAAGCGGCGTCCATCATCATCAACGACGTGGGCATACCCTTCCCAGCGCAGAACGGCCTCTTCGTACGGCAGTTCCAGCAGCAAATCTACACCGTGCAGCAGAGCTTTGAGTTCCTCGCGCGCATGCGTGGTCGGCTGGCTGGACAGGAGGCAATCGTGGTCGACCGTGGCAGCGCGGACAGCATCGCGTACCTGCCCAAGGGCGTATCGGAATTCGAGCGGACGTGCCAGACCAAGCTCGGGTACGAGTACGAGCGGTACGCGGCGGTCATCTGCCTCAAGGTGCCACCGCAAGAAGTCTACGAGTCGTTCTACCAGAGCAACCCTGCGCGACGCGAATCCTACGAGGATGCGGTTGCAACCGGCGAGCGCACGGTTGCCGCCTGGCGCAATCACCCGTACTTTCACTATGTTGACGATGACGTCTGGGATGCGAAAGTCCAGACCGTCGTTCGCATCATCGAATCGATCCTCCAGTGAACCGAAAACCCGCTAGCATGCTAGCGGGTTTTTTCTTACCCCTTCCTCTCGACGCGCTCGACGATCCAGGCGATAGTTTTCCGATTCGTGAGCACCATCGTGAGGTAGTTCTTGTAGTCGTCCGATTCCACCTGCTTGATGAGTTCTGGATTGCTGCCGAGGCGGAGCTTCTCCGCGCTCACC
>JBGSPR010000070.1:0-14354 GCA_041738495.1 Patescibacteria group bacterium | reverse complement strand
GAGCGTGCTGTAGGCGCTCACCGCAACGAGCGTGAGCGTGGCGAGGGGTTTCGCGTGCTGCCCGAGGAGCGATATCCAGTGTGGTGGCTTTTCTATGAAACGCTTCCAACCAACTATGGTGCCACACAGCACGCCGGGGAGGAAGAAAGCAGCGTAGTGGGTTTGCAGGATGAGGTCGCCCGACCCAAAGCCCGCGAGGCCAACGCCGAGGAGTGGGAGCACAATGAGTGCGAGCCACCGCCATGCGAGGAGTGGGAGGCCAAGGACAGGGAGGAGTAGGGCAACGCCGACCAGGAGGTTCGCTGGCTGGAATGCGGCGAGAACACCTGAACCAGCGTCGCTGGCGTTCTGCCCGCTGGGTTGGAGGAAGGAGAGAAACTTGTACCCCTCACCGTTCACAAAACCTGCCAGGATGCCAGCCCCAATGAACCAGGCAGTTGCTGCGAGTCCGGGCCAGAGCCACCAGCGCAGTGGGCGGCGCTCGAGGAGGGCGAGAACAGCGAACGCGGCAACGAGGAGGGCGAGGTCTTCACGCGTGAGGAGCAAGAGCGCGCTCCACAACCAGAATTGCCCGAGCCGCTTGTCCAGGTATGCGGTTGCGGCGAGGAAGGCAAATGGTAGGCCGAGCAGCACCGCATGGAACTCGAACGCCAGCGCGTTGAGGGTGAATGGGTTGAGGAGCAAGAGCGCGCTGAAGCCGAGTGCCGTCGGCACTGGAAGGATGCGACGGGTAAAGCGGAAGAGTGCGAGAGAGGCGAGGACGACGGCGACGCACTGCGCGGCAATGAGCGTGAGAGCGCTTGGGAATATGCGGAACGGGATTGCCACGAGCGCGAAGAGCAGCTCGACGTGATCGCCGAGGTACAGGTGGGGGTGGATGGTGAAACCGAAGAGCTGCCCGGCGGCGGAGTACCACGCCACCTGCGTGTAGATACCCAGGTCGAGGGCGTTCATCGCACCGGCGTGCATCTTCGCAACCGCGAGGGTGAGCGTCCACGCGGTGACGAGCGCGCCAATGCCGCCAAGTGCCAGGAGTGCGGTGCGTCGTTGCATGCCTCATTCTACCACTTCCACGCGCACCCCAACCCAAAACCCCCGCACCAGGTGGCACGGGGGTTTTCAATATTCTCAAGAAGTGTGACTAGATGGTCACGTTGATCGTGCTCTTGACCACGAAGTTGACGATCGCCCAGGACAGCAGGATGACAATGAGACCAATGACTGCAGCCGAGATGACCTTCTTCGCAGAGCCAATCTTGTCTTCGTTGCCACCAGCGGTGAGCCAGATGAAGCCACCGTACAGGATCATGATGACCGCGATGAGGCCGAGCAGACCGAGGACGAAGGTGACGATGTTCAGGACCGTCTGCTTGAGGTCAGCAGAGCCCAGACCCAACGACCCACCGACGTTCTCGATGGTGACCGCGGCGGAGGCGACGGCCGGGAGCAGGAGCGCCCCGAGGGACGTTGCACCGGCGACGAGTTTGCGGTTGAGTTTCATACATTCACCCCCTTTCTTTTTTCCCGACGCGCGCCTTTTACAGCGTGCGCCATGTGGATAGAGTTCCTGAATCAGGAACGAGCCGACTATACCATAGAATCCAGCCCGCTGTCAACCTACTTCGTGACTTCGTTGACCGTTTCGAAGATAAATCGCAGAATTTGCCAGCTGCCGAGGACAATTGCTACCCCAGCCGCGGCCCAGACGATGGTGGATTTCGCCTTCTTAATTGTATCGGCATTCCCACCCGAGGTGAGCATGAGGAACCCACCGTAGATGATCATGATGAGAGCGACGATGCCAATGAGGCCCAAGCTGTAACGCAGGATGCGCACCAGGATGACCCGGACGTCGTTCTCACCAAGGGGGTTGGAGAGCTCCACGTTACCGCCATCGGCAAAGGCCGTGAGTGGGAAGAGCCACGTCCCTACGGTGAGGAGAATTTTCCCAACAGTGCGTCGCATATGGGTAGAGTATACGGGAAGGAGCGGAATCAGGGTACTACGTCGCGGCAGGCAACACTAAAGTCCCCGTAGTCTTTCAAGACCGAGGTTTCGGGCTGCTCGTTCGCTTGCTGCCAAAGTCGCCATGCAGCCAGGGTTTTTGGCCCAAAGCTCCCGTCCGTTTCTTGCTGCTTGGTGCCTGGTGCGCTGTAGCACCCTGCGTCGTAGAGCAGTTCCTGCACAGTCTTCACGACCTCTGCGCCATCTCCGCCTTTGCAGGGGTACTCGGGTGGCGTGGCGCACTCTGCGTACTCCGCGTTAATGCTCGTCCGGAACCAGGGTTGGTTCTGGGCGAGGAAGTCGAGTGTCCCATCCTGCGCGGTGAGCGCGCCGATGGAGACGTTCACAATTGTCCAGCTGCCCAGTGCAATGCCCAAGCCGATCACCGTGTTCGTGAGAATCATCTTGCCTGTGCGGATGCGCTCCTCGCTGCCGCCGGAGAGTAGCAGCGTGCCACCACCGAGGAACAGGAAGAAGAGGGCGAGCACGGAGAGGATGTACAACCCCCAGTTGAACAGGTTCATGAACAGGAGCAGCATGTCGTTGAAGTCGCAGTTCTTGTTCGTCGTGTAGCCGGTGAGCTTGACGCTCGACGGATTCGCAGCTCGCGCAGCATCGTACTCTTCTGGCGTCATGCGGGTTGTACCGTTGACCAGGTAGATGGTTTCGTCGCAACTGGGAATGATGCGTGGCAAGTTTGCAGCACTTGCAATCGGCGGCACGCCAAAGGTGAGGACAGCGGCGAGGGCGAGGCTGGCAGTGATGGTGCGCATGCTAGCTGGGTGAGCGGAGAGCGAGGACGAAGATGCTTGCCGCGCGATCGATTGCTTCGGCTGTACTCGACGCGCGCGTAGCCACGTCATCCACCAGGCCATTGAGCGCGGTCCGAGCTTTCGCTGCATCGACGCCTGCGAACCACCCAACCGCTGTTGCAGCCTGCTGGGCGAAGATTTGCGACGTGGAGGTTACGCCCTCTTCTGCGCCAACGCGTGCTGCTTCCACCAGCGTGCGAATAGCTGGCGTACCCCCGGTTTGCTGCAGGACGAGCTGGACTTGGGCGGTGTCTGCGGAGAAGCGGAGGAAATCCCAGGCAACGTTCGGATCCACGGCGCGCGGCGCAACCGTCTGCACCCAGTAGTCAGCGATGTAGCTCGTGCCGCGTACTGTACCTTGGGGGAAGGCTGCCACCCGAATGTCCGCGCCCGTCGTCTGGCTACGCACCGTCGTGAGGTCGGCGAGCGTGCCAAAGGCAATTGCTACCTTTCCCTGGGCGAGCGCGTCCAGCGCTGAGGGGAAGGTTTCGTCCCACGTGTACGTAACCTTTGTAGAATTTCCAAAGCTGGAGGCAAATTCCACCACCTGGTTCGTGGCTTTCTCGGTGGGGAAGAGCGCTTGCGTGCCAGCTGGGTCAGTGAGCTTCACCTGGTATTGGAGGAACAGTCCAGCCAGAATTTCTGGCATGCGCGGTACGTTGGCGCTCCGCCCGATCGCCGCGCCCGCACGGACGATTGCGCCCTTGTCGTCTAGGAGGGTGAGCTTGGGCACTACCTGGCGTACGTCTTCCCACGTCTTCGGCGCGGTGAGGACACCCGCTTCGTCCAAAAGCTGCTGGTTGTAGAACATGACAATGCTATCGAACTGCAGGGGGAAGCCCAGTACTTGGCCGTTGCGGTAGATGTCGTTGAATGCGCCGGTGACGAACGTATTTTGGAGGAGTTCCGCGCTCGGCGCGGCACGGGTCACGCGGCACGTCTCGGTCACTTCTTTAATGCCGAGCTGCTTCGACGTGGTCGTCGTGTAGCTCGTCGTGGCTTCTGGCATTGGGGAGAGCAGGCTCGTCGCTGCGTAGTAGCGTAGCTGCTCGTTGCGCACGGCGTAGATATCCGGCCCCGTCCCGCGCGCCCACGCTTCGATGAGCTGCTGCTCGCTGGTTTTCGGGTCGAGCTGCGTGTACGCGATGGAGACGTACGGCCGGCTCGCAACGTAGGCGTTGATGACCGACTGCGCCGCTGACTCTGGGAGGTCGCCCCACCAGGTGAGCTGCACGCGCTTGGGCGCGGTCACGCCGCACTCGCCCGTGCCGGTGCCACCACCCGTCACCACGCGGTACACGAGTATGCCAATGACGACGACGACCAGGAGGCCGCCGAGTGCAATCATGCGTTTCTTGAAGGGATCCATAGGTTACTCCTCGGTCACGCGCTTGCGGAGGTAGGCCATGAGCTTGTCCTTCAAATCGTCTCGTTGGAGGGCGAACTCGATGTTCGCTCGGAGGTAGTCAAACTTATTCCCCGTGTCGTAGTACTCGCCATTCTCAATTTCCTTCGCGTACACGTCATCGACGCGCATGAGCGCGTTGATAGCATCCACGAGCCACAGCTCTCCACCCTTCCCGGGTTTGAGATTCGCAAGGTGCGTGAAGATGTCTGGCGTGAAAATGTACGCACCGTGGGCCGCCAAGTTCGAGGGCGCCTCTCCTTCTTTCGGCTTCTCTACAATCCGCTTAATTCGGTGGACTTTGTCCTTGACGGTCTCAACGTCGGCGATGCCGTACTTGCTCACGTCCTGGGGGTTAGGAATGCGCACGGCGCTAATCACCGCTTTCCCGTACTCTTCGTACACCTCAATCATCTGTTTGAGTCGGGGTGGTTTTGCGTGAATGAACTCGTCGCCCCACAGGACTGCGAATGGCTCGTCGTTGATGATGTGCTTCGCTGAGGATACCGGAGAGGCATTCCCGTACGCGCCACGCTGGCGAACGTAGATGAAGTTCGCCATGTTCGCGATGCGCTTCACTTCTTCTACTTGCTCGTGCTTGCCTGCCGCGGCGAGGTACTTCTCGAGTTCGTACGGGTAATCGAAGTGGTCTTCCAGCGATCGCTTCCCTGCGCTGGTGATGATAATAATGTCCGTAATGCCGCTGGCAACCGCTTCCTCAACGACGTACTGGATGATTGGCTTGTCGACAATGGGGAGCATTTCCTTGGGCATCGCCTTTGTCGCGGGCAGGAAACGCGTGCCCATGCCGGCGGCGGGGATGACTGCCTTG
The DNA here is from genome assembly GCA_041738495.1 of Patescibacteria group bacterium. Lineage (GTDB taxonomy): Bacteria > Patescibacteriota > Patescibacteriia > PEXW01 > PEXW01 > CAIPSZ01. Next base: position 9,301 of record JBGSPR010000070.1, on the reverse strand, counting down.
CGAATGCGCTTGTGCATACCGAAAGAGGTCAACGTGAGTGCGTTGATTATACTAAGTTCGACGTGTTTTGGCGAGTTCAGGACTGCGCAGCCTTGAACTCAAGTGCGAGTGAGTTAATGCAGTATCGCTTCCCCGTTGGTTTGGGTCCATCGTCGAACACGTGTCCTAAGTGGATGCCACAGTTGCCGCACTGCACTTCAAAAAAGTGCGTCCCTAGGTAGCTATCGTCCTTTTTGAGTATTTTTGCTTCGGGTGCCTCGTCCCAGAATGAAGGCCAGCCGGTTTTTGAGTCGTACTTCGTGGTGGATGAAAAAAGTTCCTGCCCGCAATTCACGCAGTGGTAGGTGCCCGCGTCCTTGGTGTGCAGGTACTTCCCAGAACCCGGTGGCTCGGTTCCCTTGCGGAAGCAAATGTCTGCCTGCGCGTCGGTGAGGTGGGGGTTGCGCTTAGTTGCCACGTGGCGTGGAGCTCGGGTCGTGCACGGCTTTGAGGTTGCGGTACAAGAGGTACCCGGCCACGATGGTGTAGGAGCTCGCAATGCTCGAGATGGTGCTCTGGATGGTTATTTCCGCGGTTCCATCGGGCAAGCCGTTGAACAGTGCGGCTACGATGCTCCCAGCGATTCCCGCCACGATCCCAACAGCGAGGAGGTTGCCGAGGACTTTCCACCAGTACCCGCGGACGACGCGCTTGCTCTCCGCGAGTGCAGCTTTTCCCTGCAGGGAGTCGTGCATGACCGCGTACATAGCGAAGGCCCAGAAAACGCCGTAGATGATTGCCGGGATGACCAGGAGAATTGTTAAACCGATGAGGAAGACCACGAGGAGGAGTGCCGTGATGACACCAGCGCGCCACCGGTGTGCAGCCATGCCCAGGGCTGTCTGGACGTCGAGCGCCTCGTGCTTCTCACCAGCCCGGACGATTGCGACAATGCCCAGGGGGATGAGAATGCCAACCAAGCTGAGCAGTGCGAGCGTGACGCCCATGCCTGGGTTCACGCTACTCCGCAGCGCCTCGAAGACCGCCCCTGGGTCGTCCGTGGGCAGGGTCGTGCGAGGCGTAGCGAGCGCGGTGAGGAAGTTGATGGGCAACGAAACCACGATGGTGAGCAGCGTAATGCTCCGCCAGTGCTTTGCGAATACCCGCCAGGACTCGGTGAAGAGCTCCCCGAGGAGCATGGGTTTGGTGAGGTACACAGTGTGGTTTGTGGGTGCGTCTGGCATATGCGCTCGAGTGAAGTACGATAGTCCAAGCATACCACGGGCGAAGGTGTGGGATGAACTGACGACGTCGTACGCGCGACGAAGAGAAAACCCCTCACGATGGAGGGGTTGTGGGTTTCTTGCTGCGCGTGAATGGCCAGAATACCAGCATGAGGAAGAGCAAGCCCGCGTACTTCATTGCCTGGAAGGCGAGGTAGGCAATGGCGATAACGCACAGGCCAATGAGTACGCCACCGCCCATGATGAGTAAGCTACCGCCGGAGAACGCACCAATGATGACTGTCACTGGCCACCCGAGGATGAGCAAGAGCACTGTGCCGAACCCCGGGAAAGGCAGTGCGTAGAACTGGCGGAGCGTAGTGCACTTCACCATTGCGTCTACCTCCGGTCCGCGCGGCTCCTCGAGGTAGAGAGCGTCGTACCAGAATGCGATGCGCCAGAATTTTCCAGCAGCCAACAGGGCGCCGATACCCAGGTAGGCGAAAACCAAGAACGGAATATTCTCGAACATTGTTAACCTCCAATGTTGGTGTTTGCTCTGTTCCTTCAGGGCAGCCTAGAGCCGACTACCTCGGTCGTCAAGCACCCTTGATCAGCGCTGCGTACTGCTTCCGGAATTTTGCAAGCTTCGGGCTAATAACCGCCTGGCAGTAGGGCTGGTCTGGGTTGCTGGCGTAGTAGTTGCGGTGCTCGTCTTCCGCTGGGAAGAAGTTGCGAAGCGGTTCTATGGTGGTCACAATTGGCGCGTCGAATAGTTTGCCTGCGTCCAATGTGGCTTTCACCGCTTCAGCAATGCGCTTCTGCTCGGGGTCGTGGGTGAAGATGACCGAACGGTACTGCTCGCCAATGTCATTCCCTTGACGGTTTAAGGTCGTTGGGTTGTGCGAGCCGAAGAACACCCCCACGAGTTGCTCGTAAGAAATAATCGCTGGATCGAATTCGACGCGTGCAACTTCTGCGTGGCCGGTGGAACCCGCACACACTCGCTCGTAGGTTGGGTTTTCTATTCGGCCACCCGCGTAGCCAGGGGTGACGTTCGTTACGCCTTTCAGGGATGTGAAGATTGCCTCCGTACACCAGAAGCATCCTGAGCCGAAAGTCGCCTCAGACATTTACACCCTTGAAATACCCAGAGCGATGAGGAGGATGAGGGTCTCGACTGCCAAGAAGCCAATGGTTGCTCCAGCGAGCTGCACCGCATCTCTCTTCTTGCCGTCTAGGTAGAGCATGATGGGTTTGCCGAACATCAAGCTGCCCACGACAGCGGCCGAGAGCGTGAAGAGGGAGAGGAAGACGATGGGCGTGAGGTAGGTGTCCTCTTTGCCGAAGAGCTCCTCGCCGTAGTTCATGAAGATCGAGACAATAGCAATGTACGCGACGATACCCAGCGAGTGCAGGAAGGCGGTGCCCGAAAGTGGCGACCCTGCGGAAGCTTTGGGTTGCTGGCGTCCCTTAGTTTTCTTGGCCATAGATTTTTTGCTAACGGCGAAGGACGCCCTCCACTATAGCACGCGTCGGTCAGCTGAACGAGTCTAGACCGCGCGCTGGATGCCGAGGGTAGTGAGCGTGACGATGACGCCGGCGATGAGCACCCCCGAGAGAATTGCCAGGAACGCGCGACGGAACGGCACGCCGAAGAGGAAGGCTGCGGCTGCGCCAGTCCACGCGCCCGTCACGGGGAGGGGGATGGCGACGAAGACCATGAGCGCGACGAAGAGCCCGTACTTCTGCGCGCCGGCCGAGAACTTCCGTCGCGTGCGGGCGAAGAGCCAGTCGAAGAAGCGCTGGAACACGCGTCCCCGTGCGCTCAGCCACCGGGCAATTGGCTCGAGGAAGAGTAGCAGGAAGAAGACGGGGAGCATGTTGCCGACGACTGCCCACACGTACGCTGACCACACGGGTAAGTTGAAGTTCACGAGTGCGACCGGAATGGCGCCGCGGAGTTCCGCAATGGGAATCATGGCAATGAGCAAGGTGCCGACTTCTGGAGAGACGTTCTGGAAGGTTGCGGCCCAGTTGATGTCGAGCATGGTTTAGACGTCAACGTTGAATATGCGGCGAATAGCGTACCCGATACCAAAGGATACCACAGCGACCCCGAAGCTCAGGCCGGCCATTTCGGCGAAGCGCTTACCGAACGGCAAGTCCTGCGCTACAGCGGTGTACCCTGTGAACGCCGCAATAATACCGGCAGCGAGGGCGAGCGTGAGGGCGAGGGAAATGAAAACGTTGCTGAGCAGGAGGAAGGGGAGGATGAGCAAGAACACCGTGCCCACGTACGCCGTGCCCGTGTAGAGCGCTGCCCGTCCTGGGTGCTTGCTGTTCGCTTTCTCAGACTTCGTGGAGAGGTACTCCGAGGCGGCCATGGAAAACGACGCGGCAATGCCGGTGATGAGCCCAACTGCTGCAATGAGCTTTGGTGACTGCAGGGCGAGGGTGAAACCGGCCAGGGCTCCGGTGAGTTCGACGAGCGCGTCGTTGAGGCCGAGGACAATGGAGCCAACGTAGGCGAGTTTCTGCTCGTCAATCATGTTAATGAGCTGCTTCTCGTGCCGCTCCTCATCCGCCTGTATGGCGCGCGCTTCGGGGAACTCCAGTGCCATAGCTTCGTAGTTCACCTGGGCGGTTTTCTCACCGCGCTCCATGAGTTTCACGCCGAACGTCAAGCCGAGCAAGCGCGCAATCCACACGTACTTGCGTACAGTTCCTGCTTTCGGCGTGAGCGACGTGTGGGTGTGCGTCGCCCAGTACGCGGCGTGCTTGATTTCTTCTTCGGCAATGTGCAGGAGCACGTCGCGGTTTGCTTGGTGCGTGGTTACTGCTGCGAGTCGTCGGTAGATTTCGGCTTCCGTCGTTTCGTTCTGCTGTGCAGCGCGGACGAGCGCAAGAGTCGCGGATGAGAGTGGCATGGTGCTGGAATTGGGAACGAGGAAGTGCCTAGATGATTTTACTCAAGTCGCCGTGGATAACTTCCGGTTGCATCGCGTCAATTTCCTGCCGGATGAGTTCTAGGTCGGGCGCCTCTTTGAGTAAGTAGATTTTCTTGTTCAAAACGTGCGCGAAACCAAGTTCCAAGAAGGTATTTCCGCCAATGTAGTTACGAAGCGAACCCTTGTCGTTGTTCACGACGAGAATTGCATCCGAGTCTTGAATGAGGTTGTAGTGCCGGCGAATGAGATCCTTTGCTACCTTGCGTTTCGCGCCTTCTCCACCACCAACTTTTTTCACCGCATTCTTCGCGTACTCTTCTGTTCCTTCTGGTATGAAGCAGGTGTGGCCAGCGCGTTCGAGTCGTGTCTTTGCATCGAGGAAGTCTTTTGCAAATGCCATGCTGCCGCAGATGGTAATTTTCATGGGGAAAGCTATGTATGTTTGGGGAGGTGTGTCACGAAACACCGGCACGGTTTCTCTTTGAGTATAGCGCGCTGTTGAGCAACGGTGTGCAGGAAAATCCGTTGGTCGTCGCTTCCTCGCGCGAGTCGGCTATCCAGCGGCGTGTGGTGCTGGTACCCGCGATGCGTGAATTCCCGCACGAGTGCTTCGTGGCGGTTGTAGAGCGCCCGGGTTTTCCCAACCCAGCGAAGCGTTTCCGGATGGCGACTGTACCCACCCTTCCCGCCATGCTTCGTGAGGATATTCCAAAGGCCGTGGAGCTCGCGGTGTTCGGCCAGTAAGTGCTTTCGGCACAGGTGCTTGGGATGGATGTCCCAGACGCGCATACATTTGGCGGAGAGGGTGAGATTCGAACTCACGGTACCCTTACGGGTACACCGCATTTCGAGTGCGGCGCTTTCGACCACTCAGCCACCTCTCCGTGAATGGCTACTCTATAGGGATTGTACCCGTAAATCAAGCCTTCCGGTACACGTAGAACTTCGAGCCTGTCGGTCGGTCAGGTGCGGGGTCAATAATTTGGCTGGGCGTCCAACCTGGAAGCTCGAAACCGTAGCTAATGACCGTTTGGCCTGGCCGGGTTTCGGTCTCCAACTTCTGCGTCAGGTTTGGAATGCCCGCCGGGGCGAGGAAGTTGAAGATAATGGTAGCAGGGGAGAGGTCGACGTGCATGAAGTTCACCAGGTGCATCTGCCAGCGGCGGGAGAATGCCGCGCGCACTTCACCGAGGAACCAGAAGAAGGGCGAGATCTCGAAGCCATCCCCGCGGCACCCCGTGGCTTCCACGACGCGCTGGAGGAACTTGCCATCCCCCGCGCCCAGGTCGTACACGACATCCTGCGGGCGAATGAGTTTCGCAGCGAGCAAGGCGTGAATGGATTTCTTTGGCGTGCGCACGAACGGCACGCGCAGGACCAGGAGCACGACGAAGCTCATGAGCAGCGCCAGCGTGCCAAGCCCGATGAGGCCGAGGAGTGCGTACGTGAGGAGTGCCAGTGAGAAATCCATGGTGCTTAGAAGAGTGCGGCTTGCTCGTGCTTCTTGCGGTCTGCCGCGGAGAATATGCTCACCGTACCGAACACGCCATCGTACCCGCCTTCCACGTGCACTTTCCCATCCCGCACGCGCTGGATGGCGTCGGCAACAACGTCGCCAGCTTCTCGTGCAATGGCGGGCACTGGCGTCTCGAGGAGGACGTTGAACTCGCCCGCAAATTTTTGCACGAGGTGGAGGTAGAGCGCCTGAACTTTCTTACTCGCCGGTCCCACATCCAGCGCCTCGCCAATCGTTTCCTCGAGCGGGACGAGGGTGCGGAACGGTGGCCGCTTAGGGTCAACGTACCCCTCATCGCGGTCGGCGAGCTTTTCCACACGGTTGAGGACGCCGATGGTCAGCGGTTTCGCGCACACCGGGCAGATGTCTCGATTCTTCTTCGTCTGCGCGGGAGTGAGGCGCTGCACGCACTTCGCGTGACCGTCCAGGTGATACTTCCCCTCCTCGGGAAAGAACTCCAATGTTTCAACAATGCGATTGTGGCTTGGGTTTTTGCCGGTCACGGGATTGTTCCAGAGCGCAGCGGCTAGCGCTTGGTAGCCAGGTTTTTCGAGTTCAAACACAGTAGCTTCGCGGCCGAATTTCCGAGGGGAGTGTGCGTCACCTGCTGAGACAATGGTGAAGCGGTCGAGGTGGCTCCACTGCCAGTTCATGGGCGGGTTGCTCGAGAGCCCCGTTTCGATAGCGGGAATGTGTCTCAACAGTTCACGGAAGCACTCGTACGCGCTGTCGTACCCTGAAGCCGAGCCGAATAAGGAGAACCACGGCGTCCACACGTGCGCGGGAATGATGAGGATATTCGGGTCAATGCTGAGGAGTCGGGCAGTGAGGTCGTGGGCGCTAGCACCCAGGATCGGTCGGCCATCGCTTTTCAGGTTGAAGTCTTTGCCAAGGTTTTTTTGTATTTTATCCACCGTCTGCAAGCTCGGTGCAAGTACTACCAGGTGAATGCGGCGTGTCTTCTCGTTTTCCGTGTAGATGCAGGAGAGTTCGGTGGAAAGGATGAAGAGGGGATTGGTTTGGGTGGTACCGTCGCGCAAAGATTTTTTCAATTCTAAAAATCCACCGTCGGTTTGGACGAGCTGCTCGCGCATTTCGGTGAACCAGGTGGGGTGCGTGAAGTCGCCCGTGCCCACCAGGCCGATGCCTTTGTACGCGGCCCACTGGTGCATGGTCGGGAGCGTCATGTCTTTGGATACGGCACGCGAAAACCGTGAGTGGACGTGGAGGTCAGCGATGAGGCGCATGGGAGCATTCTACCACGCTTGACGGGCTACGAATGATTCGGTACGATGCGCCGACCACCGAACACAAACACGGCACAAGGAGGTGTCCATGCCTGAAGAATGCAATCGCGCTGTCGTCATGAGTCCATCAGAGCGCCAGCAGAACATTCAGAAGATCGTTGCGTGGGTCGACGCGTACCGAGAAAGGCACCCACGCGAGAAGCTCTTCCAAACATCGCTCCCAGAGCTCTCATGCTTTGCCATCGGGGAGGGGCACAACCTCCTCGTACGTCAGCTCGTGAACACCGAGTACCCGCACGGGTGCTGGCAGGAACTCCTCACCGATTCCACTGGTGAGGTCATCCAGCTGGTACTGGACGAGATGCCGAAGCATGGGTAAGTGAAAAGCGCAGAGTCAACGTGACTCTGCGCTTGTTTCGTGAATGTTCAAGTAGCTTCGATCGCCCTGGCGGATTGCCTGGAGAGCGTCGTAGGTGTCGATGCCGAGCACTTCCCAGGCGTCGGCTATGGGAAATTCCAGGATACCATTGCCCAGCGCCGCTGCTGCTTCCACGGCGCGGTAGACGTGAATTTCGCCTTCCTGCTGCCAGTCAATGTGCGTGATGCACTGGTACAGCCAGCTCCGGAGGAAGACGTACGGCCCAGCGTGGAGTTGGACGTTGAGGTTGAGCGTCGCAGCTTCGCGCGTGATGGTGAAGCGTCCACGGTCCGATCGGATGACCCCGCACTTTTTGAACGCCGGGTGGGCGCGGTTGCCGTCGAACGTCGCCACGGTGATGAGACGTTTCCCACTCTCGTGCCGCTTGCACATGCTCATGAGTGTCTCAGGCCGGGTTGAGGGCTGGTCACCCATCAGGAGCAAGACGTGCGTGCACGGGGCCAGCTGCCCTTGCTCCATGACGAGCCGAACAGCGTCGGCAGACCCGAGAGCGACGTCTTGGAAAGCGAGTCGCACGTCGATTGCCCCGAAGACTTCGCGGAACTTCTGGGCGAGCGCGCGCTTCACCACCACCGTAATCCGGTGGGCAGGAATCCCCGATGCAATGACATGGTCAACGACCCGTAGAATCACCGGCTTCCCGTTGAGGTCGGCGAGGTTTTTCGAGAGCCTCCCATCGCCCAGGTCATCTGGGTGCTGGCGGTCACCCGCCGCGAGTACGATGCAACTGTAGTCTGACAAAGGACCACCTTCTTTCTCTTGGTTTTCTGTACGACAATTCCCGCTACCCTAGCAGGGGAGTGGGTTCCTGTCAATTGTGCGTCTAGTTCTGCCCGTCGCGCACCTCGACCACAGATACTTCCGTGAGTTCGCGGAAGTTCATGCGCTTGACTCCGCCACTTGCGCCGCCGCGCGCCACAATTTTTTCCTGGATGTTCTCCAGCACTCGCTCGCGCTCGTTGCTCTCGAGTTGTTCGAGCGTGCCGGCAGCAACCTCCAAGCTCTGAATGCTTTCGATGAGCGCCTGCTCCTCAGCTTCTTTCCCAGCCAGTGCTTGCAGGGCGTCGTCAATTTTTTCTTGGCAGGTTTCTACGTCACCCTGCACGAAAGCGGATGCGGCTTCGCCGTAGGTCGCGCAGGCGCGCGGGCCAGGTTCGGCGAACAAACCTTCTGCAGGCCCCCGCGCGTCATTCGCTTCGGCGTACCGCTGTGCCGCCGCGGCGAATTCGCCATTGGAGAATGCCACGTCTCCGAGCCGATCTAAAGCGTGGAAGTGCTCGGAGAAATGGCGCCGTTCTTCTTCCGTAAGCTCAGCATCGGCGAGTGGTCGCTCGGGGAGTGCAACGTCCGCGACGCGCTGGTACGCTTCCTCCGCGCGCTGCAGCGAGCCATTCTCTGCTGTCCCGCTGTAGAGGTGTGCTTCACCGAGTTTGACGTCGAAACGATTGACGAGGTCTTCTGGCAGCTTGTCTCGGTACACTTCTACCCGATCTGCAAGGTCGGTTGCCGCCTCTGCGTTCCCTTCCCGCGTCCAGGTGTGTACTGCTTCAGCGAACTGCGCGACCGCCGTGGGAAAATCTTGCGACTCGAAAGCGTTCAGCACAGCCTCGCTGCGTTCTTGAATTTCTGCTTCGCGTTCGGGGGAGGTAGTCATAGGTGTGGGAAAGGATATTGCTCCTAGCCTACGGGAGTACACGCACGAGGTCAAGGTAACAGAAAGCGTTTTCCCCACAAACGCGTGTTCCGCTTGCAGCGTTCGCGTCACGTTTGCGGGAGCCCCCAAAATGCAGGAATACAAAAAAGCGTTGCAGGACCCTGGCGATGGCCTGCGCGCGCATGCGCCGTCCGCCCTCCGCGGGCGCGTGTGCACTTGCCCGCATGCGGGCTCCAGCGCAGCCCGCTTTACCCCACGCACCCGTGCTCCCCTTCGACTCACTACGTTCGCT
>JBGSPR010000036.1:0-18988 GCA_041738495.1 Patescibacteria group bacterium | reverse complement strand
GTCCGAGCGCGCGAGGAGCGTCACTGCATGACCCCGTTCCACGAGGCCGTTGGCGATGTTGGCGATGACCAGCTCGGTGCCGCCGTACTTGCGCGGGGGAACGCGCTCGGCGAGGGGCGCGACGAGCGCGATGCGGAGTTTGCGCATGGGTTTAGGTTTTTAGAAGTGACGGGAAGCCGCGGAGTGCAGCGCGGAAGGTGCGCGTGTAGTAGAGGAGGAGTGCGTGAATAATTGCTCGGCTCTTGCGGTGGTGGAGCCGGTGGAGGATGCGATCGTGCAGAAGGATGTCCCGGAGGCAGAAGAGGAGCACCTCGATGCTGAACAGTGTGCCGAACATTTCTGGGTGGTCGTGCAGTCGGGCGACTCGGAGCGCCAGCCGGTTGCGCCATGGCGCGCGGGAGAATTCCTTCACCCATAGTTCGGCGACGTCGTAGGCGGGGGAGGCAATTTGCACGTGCTCCCAGTCGAGGATGCTGAACTGGCCACGATCGACGAGGAGGTTGTTCGTGCTCAAGTCCCCGTGACTCAACCCGAGGTTGCGGGGAAGGCGCTTCTCGGTTTGGTGGAAGGCAATGATGCGTGCGGCTACCTCGAGCTCTTTCTCCGTGAGGTAGCGCAGGATTGTACGGCGACTTGCTCCCCGCGTGTAGAGGCGGAATCGCCCCCCAAATTCGCTGGCCCGGTGCGCGTGCAAGTGCAGCAAACGCCGCGTCGCCTTTGGTATGCGGATGGTAGCGTACTGTGCGAGTGCCCGCGCGAGACTATCCAGGAGCTTCGGTGTGAGCTGGTTGCGGTGCGATCGCAAGTACGTGGTGAAGAGGTCGCCGGGAATGTAGTGGTAGAGTATCCACGGGTGCTGGCGATTGCGATCTCCTGCCACCCAGCGGGGGAACTGGTGTGCGTGTGCCCGCGCGGCAAACTGGTAGAAGGCAATTTCATGCTGGAAGTCGTGGCGGACGGTGGGCACGCGCAAGAGGTACACTTTGAAGGTGTACTGCTTACCCTTGGTGTCTACGCAGCGGGTGCGGAAGAAGCGCCGTTCGTGGCGGAGGATTTCTTGAATGTCGGCGTCCGGAGTCAACCCACGCGTGGCGAGGATGCGCGTGACGTGGGTGAGGAGCTGCCGGCGCGTCATTTCTTGTGCCAGGATCGAACGAGTTTGTCGTACACGCTCTCGTACCCCGCCACCATGGCCTCCACCGAGAAGTGCGCCTGTGCCCGCGCTCGGCAGTCCTTGGGTTTGATATCGCCGAGTTTTGCCACCATTTTTGCCGCTTCTTCCGTCGAGTGGACGAGGTACCCAGTTTTCTTATGCGCTACGACTTCCGGTGCTGCGCCGCGTGCCATGGCAATGACCGGTGTGCCGCAGGCATTCGCCTCTGCCATGAACAAGCCGAACGGCTCTTCCCACTGGATGAGTGCGAGCAAGCCGGCGGCGTGTGCCAGGAGCTGGGACTTGCCGGCGTGACCAACTTCCCCGAGAAATTTTATCTGCTTGCCGTCGATGAGCGGCTTCACCTTCTCGTTGAAGTACTTCACGTCTACTTGGTCCACCTTAGCCGCCATGATGAGGCGGCGCTTGGTTTTCTTCGCAACTTGGATAGCTTGCACCGGCCCCTTCTCCGGGCTCATGCGGCCGAGGAAGGCGAGGTAGTCGTCTTTCTTCTCAAGGTAGTCGAACGTGTTCACGCGAATGCCATTGTAAACCGTAGCGGCGTAGTTGAGCTTCAGCGGCTTGCGCTGGTTGTTGGAGATGGACACGAATGGCGCGTGCCGGTACGGCTTGTACACCATTTGCTGGTAGTCAATGTCCAGCGGTCCGTGCAGCGTGGTTACCACTGGACGGGGGATGATGTCGGTAAATGGCAGGATGCGCCAGCCAATGTGGTTGTGCACGATGTCGAACTTCCCGTTGATGACTGCTGCTAGGACTTTGCCTACCCCCATGAACTTGAGCGATTCTCGCTGTTTCACTTCGGATCCCGTGTGCGCTCGCAAGGGGCCGGGGAAGATCTTCACGAGCTTCGCCTTGGTTATGCTGCCCCCAACAGAGAAGAGCGTGACATCGTGCCCGCGGGCGACGAGACCGTCTGAGAGGTTTGCAGCGACGAGCTCGGTGCCGCCGTACTTGGTTGGTGGAACCGTCTCTTCAAATGGGACGAGCTGGGCGATGCGGAGCTTGCGCATAGGAGTACGTCAAGACGAGGTATGTGTGAAGTATACCGTGAATAGTGCGTCGGTGACAGTTGCCCGGTTTTGGATGTGAAGAACGCCGTACCGCTGCTAGCGAGTGCGCGCCTTAGACTTCTCTATGGTCCGTTCGTACGCGTGGGCAACGCCCTTCGCGATCAGTCGCCAGGAGAACGTGTTCTTCACCAAGTCCCTACCCCCGCGCACCAACTTTTCGCTCAACTCTCGGTCGGTGAGCACGCGTTCGAGTTGGTTGGCAATGGCGCCAGGATTGCGCACGGGCACGAGGATGCCGCTCTTCCCATCTCGCACGCTGTAGGGGAGGCCGCCGGTTGCGCTGGCGATGACCGGCACCTTGCAGGCCATTGCCTCGAGGGGCACCATCCCGAACGGTTCGTAGTAGCTCGGGATGACCGTGACGTGTGCCGCGGAGTAGTAGTAGTGGAGCTTCTCCTGCTGGACCGCGCCCGTGAACACGACGCGATCGCGAATGCCGTACTCGCGGCAGACGTCTTTCAGTCGCTTGATTTCTTCCCGCACTTCTGGCTCTGCTCGCCGACCGAGGTTTCCGCCCACGATGTACAGCCAGGTTTTCGAGCGGAGTTCGGGGTGGTGCTTGAACAGCTTGCTCACCCCAATGATGAGCGTGCCGATGCCTTTGCGCCACTCGATGCGGCCGGTGTACAGGATGACCTTGTCGTGGAGAGGAATGCCCACCTTGCGTCGAGCTTCATTGCGATCAATCGGGCGGAAGCGCACGAGGTCGACCCCGCACGGTACGATGCGTATCTTCTCCGGCTTTGCATCGTAGTGCTTCTCGAGGTACTCCCGTTCGTACGGGCTCGTGCTGATGATGCAGTTCGCCTTCTGCATGATGTCCCGTTCCGTAGCAATGCGGTGCTTGATCTCCGTGGTGTTCAAGCTCTGCTCGCGGAATCCTTTGAGCGCGTTGTACCGCATGATGCCCAAGCTGTGGTAAGTGTGCGCTTGGGGAACCTTGAGGATGTACTTGAGCTGCATGGTCACCCAGCCAGCCTCCCAGTAGTGCGAGTGGAGCAAGTCGTACGTGGCTTTCTCCTGCTTCTGCCAGGCCAGGAAGTTGCTAATGAACTCAGGGAGTAGGGGGCCAAGCTTGTTCTTCGGGATGAACTGGCGGTGTCCCGCGCGAAGTCGGATGAACTGCACGTGCTTGCTCATGCGCACGCGTTCTTTTTTTGCGCGGTTGTTCCAGCGGGAGAATACGTCGACGTGGTAGCCGAGCTTGCCGAGCGCGCGCGCCAGGTGGAAGACGTAGACGTTCTGCCCACCCGCCTCCGCTGAGCCGAGTTGCTCGAGCGGGTCGCAGTGGACGTTGATGAGGGCAATGCGTTTCATGTGGAAGTTGTAGCAGTTACGGCAATCGCCAGCGCGTCTGCGACGTCATCTGGCTTGGGAATTTCTTTGAGATTGAGGAGGACTTTCACCATACGTTGGACTTGGGTTTTGTCTGCGCGGCCGTTGCTTGAGAGTGCTTGCTTGACGGCTTGCGGCGTGCACTCGTGCACGGGAATTCCGGCTTGGGCAAGCGCGAGCAGGATGACTCCGCGCGCTTCACTCACTTGCATGGCAGTGGTGGTGTTGCGAGAGAAGAATAGGCGTTCGACCCCACTGACGTCAGGATGGTAACTGCGGATAAGATCCGAAACTTTCGTGAAGATGAGCCGCAGGCGCTTCGTAAATGGCGTGCCCGCAGGCGTTTCGATGACGCCGTAATCAATTGCGTGGAGCTTGTTGCCGGCCTCACCGATGACGCCCCACCCAACGCGGCCAAACCCCGGATCTATTCCGAGAATGACGCGGGACTTACGCAGCACTCGTCCAGACCGCGGAGACATCGTCGTGCTCTTCAAGCGCCTCAACTACGCGCTGGAGTTTTGCGTCATCGTCGGGTGTGAGGGTGAGGGGACTGTTGGGGATGAGCTCGATATCGGCTGACGCAGTTTGCAACCCCTGGCTCTGCGCCCACGCTTGCAGCGCGGGGAGGTTGTTCGGCGCTGTGAGAATGGTGAGACCCTCCGGGTCATCGTGGACATCATCAGCTCCGGCGTCGACGCAGGCAAGCTCGAGCGCGTCCTTCTCCTTGCCCTGCAGCTGGTCTGCGGGAATGCGAATGACGCCCTTGCTCGTGAACTGCCAGGCAACGCTGTTCTCGTTCCCGAGGGTGCCGCCTAGCTTCGTGAGGATATTTCGAACCTCGGATACCGTTCGATTGCGATTATCCGTCATAGCCTGGATGACCAGCGCTGCGCCACCGGGACCGAAGCCTTCGTACGTCACCTCGTCAATTTGCTGGCTACCGGTTCCGGAGCCTTTCGCTATAGCACGATCAATGTTGTCCTTTGGCAGGCTGGCTGCCTTTGCTTTTTCGATGGCTAGGCGAAGGCGGAAGTTCATTGCTGGATCTGGACCACCGAGTCGAGCAGCAATTGCAATAGCGTGCCCGAGTTTTGTAAAAACTTGGCTTCGCCGCGCATCCGCGATGCCTTTCTGCCGCTTAATGGTTGACCACTTTGAGTGTCCGGACATACTGTACCGGCAAAGCGAAATCTCCCTCCAGAGTGCAGAGATTATACAACGATGGTGGGCGCTGGTCAATGGAGTGCGCGCGTACGTGCATGACCTTGCGCATTTTTTTTACGCGCGCTAGGGTAGACGCAGACAAAAACTTTCCACATGCCTACACCCTTTCCCGCGCTCCTCCACCGGCTCGACCCGCAAGATGTGTTCGGGTCTGTCCAGCGCTTTGCTCGCCAGGGCCATCAGGCTGTGTCGGATGTGCGCGCGTTGAAGTTCCCTAAGCTTCGCGGAAAAGTGGATGCAATCGTGCTCGCCGGCATGGGCGGGAGCGCACTCGGCGCGCACATTATCCAGGCAGCCTGCAGCCAAGAGTTGCGCGTGCCTTTGGTTATTGTGAACGATTACCATTTGCCTGCCTGGGTTGGCCGTCGGACACTCGTCATCCTCGCCAGTTACTCTGGAACCACGGAAGAGACGCTTGCTGTTTGGCCTCGCGCCAAGAAGACAGGAGCAAAAATTGCCGTCATTGCTGCCGGTGGCAACCTCGGCCGCATCGCCCGGAGCAACAGTCTGCCAGCGTACATCTTCAACCCAATCGAGAATCCGTCGAAGCAACCACGACTTGGTTTGGGGTACGCGGTGTTTGGTCTCCTCCTCATGTTGCGGAAGATGGGACTGCTCACCCTCACGCCTCACGCAATCACCGAGGCGCTCGACGTGGCCAGCCGCACTGTCCGTCGGACTGATTTGCGGTCCACTACCAGCCCAATTGTACAACTTTCCGCTAGCTTGGTTGGCCGATCAGCGTACGTGGTAGCAGCTGAGCACCTCATTGGAGCGGCTCACGCCGTGTCGAACCAACTCAACGAGACCGCCAAGACCGTCGCGACGTACTTTGCAATTCCCGAGCTCAACCACCACCTGATGGAAGGCTTGGGCAACCCCAAGCAGAACGTCCGGCGCACGACCTTCCTCATGCTCCAGTCCAACTTGTACAGCCCGCGCATTCAGAAACGCTTCCGCCTCACTGCCGACGTTGTCCAGAAGAATGGTGCGAAGGTGCTCCCCATCCGCCTCACGAGCCACTCGCGCTTGGCCCAAGCTATTGAAATGCTAGTCCTGGGTGGAGCGCTCACGCTTGGGCTCGGCTTACGCTACCACGTGAATCCCGCGGAGATTCGGTGGGTGAACTACTTCAAGAACAAACTCGGGAAATAGAAAGGGGTAACCCCACGAAATCCTCCGGACGCCCATGCTTGGTCCGGAGGTTTTGTGTGTAGGGTACATCCCCGTCGTCATTTTGAGCGACCCCCGTCATTCGGCGGGGTAAACTCCGGGAGTGTGGCAATCTTGTTGAATACGAAACCAGGATGCTGCAGATTATCCTGCACAACGACTATGCGTGCACTTGGTTTGTAATGGTTTACACGGGTATGCCACCCTTACTTGTGCACCCAAGAAATGGTAGCAATCCATGACTAGCCATGACCACCTGCACGTCCACTGGTTCGTTGTGCGAGGTAAACGTCAGCAACAGTGAAAACCGCTATACTGTAGGCATGCCGTCGTACTGGCGCCAGCACGCCTCCTTGCTCACGCTCTTCGCTACATTCCTGGTGTCCTTTGGCGTATTCCTCGCGCTGCAGGCGCACCCGGTTTTCGCAGATCCAGACTCGTTCTACCACGCTCGACTGGGCACGCTCACCGCCGAGCAGGGCGCCGTGCGAGCATTCCCGTGGCTACCTTTCACTACCCTCGGCGAGCACTACATAGACCAGCACTGGTTGTACCACGTGCTCCTCGTCCCGTTCACGACCCTGCTCGATCCGCTGGCTGGCATTAAGCTCGCGACCGTGTTCTTCGCTGCCTTCCTCATTACTACGGCTGTATGGTTCTTGCAGCGTCAGGGTGTTCGGCATGCGTGGGTGTGGGGTGCCGTGCTCCTGGCGGCAACGCCATTCACCTTCCGCATGAGCCTAGCGAAAGCGCCGAGCCTCTCGCTCGCGACGCTCATCATTGGCATCGCCCTGCTCTTTGCGGGGAAGCGGTGGGGCAGTTTCTTCCTGGCCTGGTTCTTCGTCCTCCTGTACGGTGGGTTCTTCGTCCTCCTGGCAGCCGCCGCTACCTACCTCGCCGTCAGCATGGGTTTCGACCTCGTCCGCCACTGGAGCTGGAAGGAACGCCTGCAGGCGGTTCTCCACAAACCTTGGTGGACGCTCTCTGGATTTCGCCAGTACCGTCCGTTGCAGGTTTTCGGCTGTACGCTTGCGGGCGCGGCGCTCGGCACAGTGGCGAACCCGTTCTTCCCGAACACGTTCAACTTCTTATGGGAGCAAGCCATTCAAATCGGCGTCGTCAACTACCGTAACGTCATTGGCGTTGGCGGGGAGTGGTACCCGTACGCCTTCACCTCTTTCGTCGGGAACAACGTGGTGGTCGTTGTCCCGTTCATCATCGCCTTGCTCCTCGGTCTCGTGTACCTGCGCCGTACAACGACGCGCAGCTGGACGCTCATTGTCCTGGCCCTTCTCTTCACACTCTTCACGCTCAAGTCTCGACGCTACGTAGAGTACGCCGTACCTTTCCTCGCCCTCGCCGCAGCCGTGACCATTGGCGAGGTGCTCCGCCGCGCGGACTGGCAAGCGGTGCGGCATGCCATCGTGGAGAGCTGGCAGAAGCGACGGGTGATTACCGGCCTGCTCGCCCTCTACATTCTTGTGAGCGTGCCGTACATCATCGCGCGCGACCAGCGGACGAACTACCAGAACCTGACGAGCGGTATCAACGCGACGCACTTCCGTGCGTCTGCGACGTGGCTGGCAGCACACTCGCAACCCGGCGACGTGGTCTTCCACAGTGACTGGGATGACTTCCCCGTACTCTTCTACTACAGCACGGTGAACGCGTACATTGCGGGCTTGGATCCAACCTTCCTCTACCGCCAGGATCAAACGCGCTACTGGGCATGGGCGAAGACCACGTTGGGCGAGCGCCAGGAGAATCTTGGGGAAGTGTTCGACCTCTTCTCCACCAAATGGATTTTCGTCGAGAAAGATCACACGGCCATGAACGAGAACGTGCGCGTGACGCCAGGCGTAACCCTGGCGTACGAAGATCGTGAAGTGTGGATTTACGCCTGGGAAGGAACACCCTAATGCTCGCCGCACTCTCCCACATTCGCTGGCATACTCCGGGCGCCTTTCCCCTCACGCCCGTTGGACTTCTGCTCGCCCTCCTCGCCGCGTGCGCGCTGGCCTTGGGCAGTAGCTTCAGTCCCGGGTACTTCCACATCCCAGACTCGTGGGTGTTCGTACTCCGAGTCGTGGGATGGTCGCTGACGGCGATGCTCTACTTCCTCCTGCTGCGTCGCGTGCGAGCGGGAGCAGTGCTGCACACCCGCACGGTCATCGGCGTGACAGCGGTACTTGCCGCGCCATTCCTCCTTGCCTTTCCGGTATTCGCGGGAGACATCTTCGCGTACGTGGCCACCGCAAAGGTAACGATCCTGGGCAACCCCTACGTGCTCACGCCGAGCGTGCTCGGGAATGATGCTATTCTCCACGGCGTGTTTGGAATGTGGCAGGGCTGGCCGCTGACGTACGGTCCGCTGTGGGCCGGTTTCGTGAAAATTCTGAGCTGGCTCACGCACGATAACGCAGCCCTCTTCATGCTCTTCCGCGCAACATCACTCGCAGTCGTGCTGGGCATTGGGGCTGTACTCTGTCGGGTGGCATCGCCCGCCCGAGCCGCTCTCCTCCTGTGGAGCCCCGTCATCCTCGTGGACGCTATTGCTGACGCGCACAATGATATCTTCGTGGGAGCGGCAATACTCGGCGCGGCGATTCTCATCAACCGACCCTGGCGTTCCGGACTTGCATTCGCGGTAAGCGTCGCTCTCAAGTACACAACGCTGCCGATCCTGCCACTCTTCGTCGCGGCGCAGCCTGGTCGAAAAATTCTCGGGACACGTATCCTCGCGTACCTCGGCACCACTGCGGCAATGCTCGTAATCCTTTTCCTACCGTGGTGGGTGGGTGGCGAGACTTTCCTTGGGGTGCGCAACCAGTCAACACTTTTCGTCCCACCCCCAATTACCGCCCAGTACCCCCTCTTCTTCGCAGCATTCTCCTTGGGCATTCCTGTCCACCCCGAGGTCTTCGCCCGGGCATTTGGTGCCGCCCTCTTCGTGCTCACCCTTGCGTACCTCACCTGGCGACTCGCAACGAAGCGGAGCGCGCTCGTACCCGCTATTGCTCTGGGGATCGGGGCGTACTTGTTCTTCGGCGCTTCGTACGTGCAGGCGTGGTACCTCCTCTGGCTCCTGCCCCTCCTCCCCTTGCTCAGCAGGCGTGACGCCACGCGGTGGTTTGGTGCGCTCACCGTGGTGTGGGCCTTTCTGCAAGTGTACCCGTACTACTTCTGGACGATATGAACGCCTCAGGTATCTGGGGTTTCGTGCGAAAGCACTGGGCGTGGATTGTACTGCTCGCAGTCCTCGCGCTTACCTCTGTCGTGCGCGTTCGCCTGCTCGACGTGCCACTTGAGCGGGATGAAGGCGAGTACGCGTATACGGCGCAACTGCTGTTGGATGGGCAGGCGCCATTCGAGGGGGCGTACAGTTTGAAGCTACCCGGCACTGCCTACATGTACGCGGCAAGTTTCCTGGCATTCGGCGAATCGGTTGTCGCCATCCGGCTCGGTCTCTTGCTCATCAACGTTGCGACGGTGCTGCTCATCTTCGGCATTGGCACGAAGTTGGGTGGGAAGCTCGTGGGCACCGTTGCTGGCGCAGCGTACGCGCTGTCTTCGCTGAGTATTGCTGTCCTTGGCTTTACTGCGAATACCGAGCACTACGCCGTCCTCTTCATGTGCGCGGGGACGCTCGTTCTTCTACAGTACCGTGATCAGCTGAGCGCGCGACGAGCGCTCGCCGCCGGGCTCCTATTCGGGCTCGCCGTGCTCATGAAGCAGCACGCGGCTGTCGTTGCCCTGTGGGCAGGTTGCTGGCTGTTGTGGTTTGCGCGCACACGCCACCGCTTGGGCACTGTCGCTCTCCACGCTACGAGCTTTGGAGGCGCGGTACTTGTCCCGCTCGCGCTCCTCACCCTGTACGCGTGGTCGCAGGAAACGCTCCACACCATGCTGTTCTGGACGTGGGACTACGCGCGTGCGTACGCGAGTATTATGCCGTGGAGCAGGGCACTCGAGTCCCTGCTGATCGGGGGCGCAGGAGTGTTCATGATGCTTGGCGGCGTGCTGGTATTGGCTGGAATGGGCATTGCTGCTGCCCGCCGGTCGTCGGAGAGCAGGTGGTGGTTTGCCGTGTCGTTCATGCTCGCATCTGCACTGGCGCTCTCCGTAGGCTTCTACTACCGAGGGCACTACTTCATTTTGGCCCTGCCCGCTGTAGCAGTTCTCGCTGGTCTTGGCGTCCGAGCGATCCACCAGTTTCTCCAAGAGCGCCACGGTATTCTCGGGGCGCTCGTTGGGACAGGAGTTGTATGTAGCTTGGCGCTCGCTTGGATTCCAGCGAGGGAAGTACGCTCCTGGTTTACGTACACGGTACCTGATTTCTCTCGTCATGCTTTTCCGTTGGAGCACTTCGTTGACTACCGAAGAATTGCTGAGGACGTGAGCTCCATCGCAGTTCCTGGATCGCGTATCGCAGTGTTCGGTTCCGAGCCCGAAGTCTACTTCTACACAAAACTCCGTTCCGCGACCAGCTACCTGTACACGTACCCTTTTCTTGAGCAGCAACCATTCCAAGAAAGAATGTTCCAAGAGTACACCCAGCAACTACTCGACGCGCCTCCTGACTACGTTGTAGTAATTGCGGATTACTATAGTTGGGGCGCTATCCCCTGGGAGCAAAATCACACTACGTGGTCTTGGCTCGCATCGTACCTCGAAGCATACGAACCAGTATTCACACAGGACTTTCCAAAACGCGAGAATATTCCTTTAGCGTGGCAGAAGTTACTTCCCGAAAGAGAGTGGTGCGCACTGTACCGATACACGCAATGAGCTACTCGTCCATACTCAATCGACCCTGGATTGGACGGTTCGCACTCCTGCTGGCGAGCAGCATCTTCTTGTTCAGCCTCTTCGCCCGCTTGGGTACGCCGCTCATGTGGAACGACGAAGCTGAAACGGCGATGTACGGTCAACGTATTCTGCAGTATGGCTACCCAAAGGTGCACGATGGGAAGAACAATTTGTACGTGTACGACAGTCAGAATGACCTTCGCGCGTACGATAGACGAACCGATGCCTACCTGAACACGGGGTGGCTTCAGTTCTACGTTGCCGCTCCTGCTGTTTGGCTTGCGGGGCACGTCGATGACCCGAATGTGCAGACGGCTATTCTCCGCTTCCCCTTTGCCATTCTTGCTACTGCTGCAGTAGCAATACTTGCCTGGGTTGCAGCCTCGTACACCCGCAGGCGAAACCTCGTTGCCGCGGCAACCATTGCTGCGTGCACGTTATGCGTTCCACTCATCCTGCACGCCCGTGAGGTTCGCTACTACGCACTCGCACTTCTCTTCACCTCGAGCGTCTTGTGGTTGGTATCGCAGCACAGCATCCACGCGGTGCTCAGCTACCGCCGCTACGTCGTGATCCTCGTGGCCGTGCTGGTGGGGACGTTCGTCACCTTCCACCCACTCTTCTTCTCGCTCCTCTTCACGCTCGCGCTCTTCGCCGTGCGCCACTGGCGGAGAGATCGTCGCAAGCTGGTGCGTGAGTTGCTCCCCCTCGGCATCGCTGGAGCCTTGGTCATTCCTGGAATGTTCTTCTTCCGTACGTTCACCCTCAGTCGGGCGCTCAATGATACGTTCGGCTTCGACGTGCAGGAGTACGTGCAGAATGCGGGAACGATTCTCATCGATGTAGCGAGCACGACGTTCTTCATTCCCGCACTCGTGGCAACCACGTTTGCCCTGCTCGTGTGGCGTGGCGCCCCCGCCGATCATCGGAGGGCAGTGCGGCTCGAACTTCTCCTCGTACGCTTTGCGTGGCTCGCGTGTGGCGTGACCATTGGTGTGGTGAGCAACAGCGTCATTCTCCACCAGCGGTACTACGTCATGCTCATGCCTTTGTTCGCGCTGGTATTCGTCCTCGCGTTCAAGGCGTGCGTCGCGCTCGTTTCCGCTCACCTCGTTAAGCCACGTCCGTGGGTACTGAACGCAGTGAAGAGCGGACTTTTAGCGTTCCTTGCTATTCCGCTCATAGCAAGTTGGTCGCACCACGTTGGCCACGTACGGGAAATACTCACCCCCTACAAGGGCACGGTGGACTACACCGTGCAGTACATCCGCGATCACTCTTCCAATCCCGAGGATCTCACAATCGCCACGAACTACGAAGAGCACGCCTACATGTACTACCTCAGCAGCCGCGTTACCATTGGCCAAGCGCTCAACAACATCCCGGGCGACCTCGCGTACCAGCCAGACGTCATCATCCCACGCCAGCTCTGGATGGTCGCGGCATACCCGTACTTCGACGCATTTCGAAAAACCGCGACGTACAGCGCCGTTGAACTTCCCATTGCTGACTACTACGTGAATAACATCCCCGAGCTTCGCCACCCACGTTTCACCCACCAGTTTGCCACACGCGTTCCTGGCGACCAGTCACCCATGGTCATCTACGTACGCACTGACCGTCTCGCACCCTAGGCGAGGCAGGGGCGGTACAGTAGACTAGGGGTACTATGTGGAATCTCTCGGCCGTCCGTGCCAAGCACAAGATTATTGCGGTTCTCCCAGCGTACGAAGCGGAGAAGACGCTGGAACGTACCCTCAACGACATCCCTAGCGACTGGGTAGATGCCATTATCCTGGTAGATGACTGTAGCCCAGACGGAACTGTGGCTGAAGCGCGGCGGTTGGGACTCACGCCCATCGTCCACGAGCGCAACACGGGGTACGGCGGGAACCAGAAGACCTGCTACACCGAAGCGCTCACGCAGGGCGCTGACGTTGTCATCATGATCCACCCCGACCACCAGTACGACCCCGTTCTGGTTCCGGAGATGGTGTTGCCCATTCTTCGTGGCGAAGCAGACGTGGTTTTCGGTTCGCGCATGCTCTGGCGCGGCGGTGCCAAGCGCGGTGGCATGCCGTGGTGGAAGCGCATTGCGAACGTGGGTCTCACGGCACTGGAGAATGCCGTCCTCGGGCTCCGCTTGAGTGAGTACCACTCCGGTTTCCGCGCCTATAGCCGGAAAGTTCTGGAGACCGTGCCCTTCCAGAAGAACAGCAATAACTTCGTGTTCGACACCGAATTCATCATCCAGCTCAAGGTGCACGGGTTCCGCATTCGGGAAATTCCCATTCCCACTCGCTACTTCAAGGGCGCGCACACCGTGGGGTTCCTCGCGGGCGTGCGTTACGGCTTCGGTATCCTGCGCGCCCTCGGGCAGTACCTCGTCACGCGGGCAGGATTCTTCCAGAGCGCGAAATTCCGCCGCCTCCCGTCTCCGACTGACGTATGACGAAGGCACAGCGCTGGGCGCTTGCTGGCGTAGTTGTGCTCGCTGCACTCCTCCGTTTCGTGGCATTAGAACACGTGCCCTACGGTGTGAACCAGGATGAAGCGAGTCGCGCGTACGACGCGTACAGCTTGCTGCAGACCGGCCACGACCAGCACGGGAACCCATGGCCGCTCACGCTAGAATCTTTCAGTCGTTTCCGTGACAACGCATCGGCGATTGCTGTGTACGCTGCGTTGCCGACCACGGCGATACTCGGGCCAGGCGTGCTCGCTATTCGCATTCCATCCGCGATCGCCGGTGTGCTCGCTGTGCTCGCCATTGCGTACGTGGGGTACGCCATGAGTCGGCGGTGGGAGGTTGGTATCCTCGCCGCACTCATCCTCGCGGTGTCACCCTGGCACCTGACATTGAGCCGCACCGGCCACGAGGCCATTTGGGCATCGACGCTCTTCATTCTGGGTGTGGCCGCATTCTTTCGTGGACTCCGCCAACCCCCCTTCCTCCTCCTGGCCGCAAGCGCGTGGGCAGTGACCCTGTACGGCTACCCCATTGCGAAAGTCTTCGTTCCTCTCGCCAGTCTTAGCCTCGTCGTCGCGCACTGGACCGAGCTGCGGCGTCACGCGCGCTGGCTTGTAGCGAGCATCCTGCTGGGTGCCGTGCTGATCGTACCAGCAGTCGCGCACCAAGCGTCGTTCCCCGACGCGGGCAGGCTGGATGAAATTCTCATCTTCAGCGATGGCAAGCCAGCCTGGCTACCCGCGCTGCTCCTCAACGTGCTGCGCTACGTTGACCCATTTGGCTGGATTCAAGCCGACCTCACCGCCGGTCCACTCGATTGGTTCACAGCCATTTTCGGTGTCGTCCTCTTTTTCATTTTCGGGCGTGACACCGTACGTCGGCGGTCCCGCGCTCTCGCCCTCGCGCTCATTGGGCTGAGCATTCTCCCGGCAGCAGTCACGGATTCGAACCCAAATCAAATTCGCGCCAGCTACCTCGTGCTCTGGGTTGCGCTCTTCGGGGGTTGGGGATTGTGGTTGGCGTACGAGCACCTCGTTGTGCGCGTGCACGCGTTGCGTGTGCTGCGCTTGGCGAGCGCGCTCACCATCGCTGTAACAGCTGGACTTGGGCTCTTCTGGTTTTCCCAGCCAGCGTACGCGTTGCGCCAGGGGTACGCACGGTCGTACATGCCGTACACGCCGCTCGCCAGGGAAATTGTACAACTCCTTGAGACGAAGTACGCGTCTACCGAACGTGTCTACGTCGTTAGCAACAACTTAAATCAAATGCAGGTGTTCTTCCAGCTCTTCCGGCCGTGGCCACCGTACGACGTGGGACGTGAGCAGCGCGTAGAGCTGAAGGATGACTTCTGGTACTTCACGCGGCAACTGGGGAGGTACACGTTCTGCCATATTGAAGAATGCCCGACCGCGGGAAGTGACGGCATTTACGTGGAGCTCAGCACGCAGCCAGCGTTGGGTAATGTCGTGCTCGATGCTCTCGCCTTGCCCAAACCCGTTTCAAACTACGCGTGGTACATCACCCATGACTAACCTCACCTCGGACAACCGAACGTACCGCTGGATGCTCGGCGTCATCATTGGCGCTGCGGCACTGCTGCGGTTCGCCATGGCGCCCAACCTCGCGCTCGAGTCCCGCGACGACTCGCTCCTCTTCCAACTTTGGGGGTACAGCGTGGTTGAGCACGGCATTCTGAATGTCTACACAGCCGAGGTCGATCACCCGTGGTTTCGCGAGGTGCCATTACCCAACTACCTGCCGCCGTACTTGTACGTCGTCGGCGGGCTCGACCAGGTGCGACGTTGGGTGGACCCTACGGGTAACGTTGGCACGCCAACCGCCTCGTTCATCCTGAAGTCCGTCCCCATTTTCTTCGAGCTCGGAACCATTGTGCTCCTCGCAACTATCCTCCGTCGCCGTGGTGGCGGGATACTTGCCCTCCTGGGAGCCGGCGCGTACGCCTTCCACCCCGCGCTCACGTTCATCACCGCCGGCTGGGGGCAGGTCGACGCAGTGTACACGTTTGGTTTGGTGGCCTGCGTGTGGTTGCTCGAGAGGCAGCGGTACGCCAGCGCAACGGCAGTGTGCGCGGCGGCATTCCTCGTGAAGATGCAGACTATCCTGCTCATCCCGCTGCTCATCTACGAAGTTGCTCGCACGCAGCGGGGGAGAATTATGTTCCGCGCACTCCTGGCGGGATTGGGCGTGGCAGCACTCTTGCTGTCGCCGTTCCTCGTCTTCGGGAAGGGGATTGAGGTACTCAAGGTCATCGCAGGAGTTGCCGGATCATTCCCGCACCCATCCGCGAACGCGCACAACCTCTGGTGGCTGTTCTCCGGCGGGCACTGGCAGCTGCACAGCGATACCATGCCCGTCCTGGGCGTGCCCATGTACGCGCTAGCGACCATCCTGTACTTCGCGGCGGTGGCGTTCGCGCTCTGGTTTCGCCACCGCGTTCGCACCGCAGATGGCCTCTGGCTCGCGGCGGCGTTCCTCGCCTTCGCGTTCTTCATGCTGCCAACGGAGATGCACGAGCGCTACCTCTTCCCATTCTTCGCCCTCCTCTTGCCCGCGTGCGCCGCACTCCGCCCCGCGCGCTGGCTCTACGGCGCAGTTGCGGTGACGTTCACCTGGAACATCCTCGTCGCCTTTCTTGTCATTTCCCACGATGCGGGCTACGAGCGGTTTGAAGACTACCTTGGAAACTACTGGGGTGGCTCGCTCATCGTTGCCATTCTGAACATCTTGCTCTTTGCGGGTACCGTGGTATGGTATGCCCGACTCGCACGCCGCGCGCAAACCACATGACGAAGCTCGCCCTCCTCCTCCCCGTGTATAACGAAGCTACCGTGCTCCCGTGGAGCGTGCGGACGCTCGCTGCGTACGCCCAGCAGCACCTCGCAGACTACGACTGGCGAATTGTCGTGGTGGATAACGGGTCGACCGATAACACCTTCGCGGTCATCGCGGACGTGCAGGCCTCCACACCGCGCCTGGAGTTATTGCGCATTCCCCAGAAAGGCCGTGGCCGCGCGCTCAAGGCGGCCTGGCGCGAGCTTGCCTACGACGTGAGCCTGTACATGGATGTGGATTTAGCAGTTGCGCTGGAGGCGGTGAAGCCTGTGGTCGATGCGGTTGCGCGCGATGGGGCAGACATCGCGGTCGGCTCGCGCTACGCGCCTGGCGCGAACGTCGAGCGCTCGCTCGGGCGGAGCATCACCTCGGTTGGTTACAACGTGCTCACCAAGCTCATCGTTGGCATGACAACGCGCGACGCGCAGTGTGGTTTCAAGGCTATTCGGAAGGACGTCGCCGACCAGCTCCTGCCGAGTGTTCGCGACAACGTCTGGTTCTTCGATACGGAGCTGCTCGTCCGCGCCGAGCGCAGCGGGAAGCGAATTGTCGAGGTGCCGGTATCGTGGGTGGAAACCCGCCCTGCCCTCCGCAAGAGTAAGGTGAAGGTCCTGCGCACGATTGCTGATTACATTGTCCAGCTGTGTCGGCTACGGCTCGCCATGCTCCGCGGCCAGCTATGACGCTCGAGCGACGGGAGAAGCGCTTCCTCATCTGGCTCGCGGTTGCCGTCACACTCGTGACGAGCGCGCCGTACGTGTTCGGGTGGCTTGCCACCCCAGAGCACCGCACTTACACGGGCATCCACCGGCTCACCCCGGGTGACGTGGCGGTGTACTACTCGTTCATCGAGCAGGGTCGGCAGGGGAGGGTGGTCAGCGAGAATCTCTACTCTTCCGAAGCCCAGCCCGTGCCAGCCGTGTTCACTCCGCAGTGGTACGTCGTCGGTCAGTTTGCCAACCTTTTCCACCTCCCCACGGTTCTCGCGTACCAGCTGGCGCGCGTTGGCTTTGGCGTGCTCTTCCTCATTCTGGCGTACCGGTTCCTCGCCGGGATTATCGCGCACCCCCAGACGCGTATGGTCGCCATGACGTTCGTTACGTTCGCCACGGGGTTCGGCGCACTCGTCCCCATTGCCGACATGGCGTCGGCAGTGCAGCGCATTGCCTTACCCGTGGATACGTGGGTTCCAGAATCGTTCCCCTTCCTCTCGCTCTACCACAACCCACTCTTCCTCATGGGGCTGTGTGCACTCCTCGGCACCTTGCTGCTCGCCGAGCGAGCTATTGACCACGGCGATCGCACAGCAGCGTGGGTAGCCAGTGGTCTCGCGCTCATCCTGGCGCTCATCCACCCCTACGACGTGTTCCTCCTGGCAGCAATTCTCGCTGCTACCTGGATTGTGCGTGCGTCTGCAGACCGTGCGTGGCCCGCTGCTGGCGCTGCTACGTTCTTGCGAACGAGCGCGCTCGTCTTGGGCCCTGCTGTACTCGCGCTCGGACTCACGCGGATAGTTTTCGCGCTCCAGCCGGGGCTGGTTGGCTGGGCAGCGCAGAACGTTACCCGATCCCCGGAAATTGTTTGGTACCTTCCCGCGTACCTCATCCCACTCCTCATCGCTGCCCTTGGAGTTCGGGTCTGCGCGCGCCTGCGCACCACCCGCGCGTTCCTCGTTCTCGGCTGGGCAATTGCTGTCCCACTCCTCCTCTACCTACCGTACTTCCCGTACCAGCGCCGGATGATGGAGGGGTGGTTCCTCGCGCTCGTCATCATCGGCGCGCTGGGAGTTACATTGGTGTGGTCGCGTATCCAGCAGCGATGGTCACCGCTCGCTCGCACCGCACTTTCGAGTGCCGCGCTCACGTTGAGCATCATCCTCACGGGGATCACCAGCCTCACGCACCTGGCGAAAGACGCGCTCTACGCTTCGGTCGGGCGAGAACCGATCTCTATTCCGAATGGACTCGTGGAAGCGTTTCAGTGGACGCGTGAGCACACCGGTGACCAGGCGGTCATTCTGGCGCAGCCTTACGACGGCAACCTCCTCCCTGGGTGGGCGGGGCGCACGGTCTACTACGGGCATAGCGACTTGAGCGCCGAGAGTTCCCGGAAAGAAGCAGAAATCGCCGCGGTGTTCACCGACCGGGAGTTCGACGCCTCTGCATTCTTCGCGCGGGAGCACATTTCCCACGTGCTCGTGCGACAAACCGACGTGGAGGCGCTCCACGCACTACGCTCGTTCACCATGCCCGTCACCCCGGTGCACGAAAATGCTGACGCAGTAGTGTACCGAGTCGTTGGTTCTTAGCGCTGGAGCGTGAGTACGACGGGGCTGCCAATGCGCAGCGCGTCTTCGTGTATGACTGGCACGGCCGAGCGCCAGCCATTCAACGCGAGGTACCCCTTGGGTACCAGCGCCTGCACCGTGCCCTGCGTGGCTCCTGGGGGAACAGCGAGTGTGAACGTCGTGGTCACCACTTCGTCAGCTGCCCACGATGTACTCGGCCATAGGCCGTAGCCGAGTGGCAAGAGACGCGTCTCCAGGGTGCGCCCGCGAGCATCCTGCCACACGAGCTGCGCTTGTACGTTATCGAGCATCGGGTTACCGACCTGGCATTCGAGTGCCACGGTTGCGAAGCCACCCGATGAAACGTTTAATGTGGAATTGGGGGTAGCGAGGGAAAACTCCACACCGCTCAACCCACTGCGCGCTTTCCGGGTGACGAGTGAGGGCAGGAGATCAGTACCGGAATTTCGGAAAACGAGGAGCGTATCGTGGACGTCAACGAGCCGGAGGTCGCGATCGGCAAGGAAGTCGCGAAAGCGCTCGGCGCCGCTCGCGTACTCGGCTTCGCGGCTTTCTTTTTCTCCATA
>JBGSPR010000015.1:0-4475 GCA_041738495.1 Patescibacteria group bacterium | reverse complement strand
TCGAAGGGTGACGCCTCAGCTTGGTTTGGGGGAGTGAAGCTGGACTTCCGTGACGCGCAGCTCCAGCCCAATGCAACGCTCAACGTCTTCGCCGCATTCGGCGGGATTGACATCGTTGTCCCGCGGAGCGTGCGCGTGGTTGCGAGAGTGACGCCGCTCTTCGGCGGAACCGAAGACAAGACGCAGACGGACAGCAACTCCAGCCACACCCTCGTGGTCACTGGGACGGCAATGTTCGGAGGTGTGGGCATCAAGAACGAGAGCTGAAGCCCACTTCACTTGAAGGCTCCTGGCAGGGGAGTAGGATGCCCGTGCCCGCCACTTGTATATTCCGTATGCCCCACGCTATCGACCTCCATCCCATCCAGGGCGACCTCCTGCGCGTCCTGCTCTTCCAGCCCCAGGCTCGGTACACCGACCTGAACCCGAAACGCGTTCCCACCGACCAGTTCACATTCCACCTCAAGCGGCTCGTGGAGTTGGGCTACGTCACCAAGCAGTCAGACGGGTTGTACAGCCTCACTGCCACAGGTAAAGAGTTCGCCAATCGGTTCGATACCGATGCACCGAAGCTCGCAATCGAACGGCAGGCCAAGCTCGGCGTGTCGGTGGGGTGCGTGCGAGAAGTGGATGGGGTAACGCAGTACCTCGTGCAGCAACGATTGAAGCAGCCTTTCTTTGGCTACTACGGTTTCGTAACCGGGAAGGTACGATGGGGCGAGAAAGTTCTGGAAACCGCAGCACGAGAGCTGGAAGAAGAAACCGGCTTGCAGGCCGACCTCACGTTGGTGGGCGTGAAGCACAAGATGGATTACACCGCCGACGGGAACATGCTGGAGGATAAGTTCTTCTTCAGTGTACGGGGCGAGCATGCACGCGGTACACTACGCGAAACTTTTGATGGCGGGAAGAATGCTTGGCTCACGCGTCACGACATCGAGAAGCTCCCAAAGATTTTCCATGGCATGCGCGAGGGCATGGACATGCTGCACAGTCCCGCGTTGGTATTCGATGAAGCGACGTACAAGGTAGAGGAGTACTAGGTAGAACCCGCGTGCCGTGCTAGAGTGCCAGCGTGACGATGTCTCCTCCCCCACCAGGTTTCACTGGCCTTGGCATTGCGCCTCGGCTGCTTGACGCCCTCGACCGGCTGAAGTTCACCACGCCCACGCCCGTGCAGCGACAGGCAATTCCTGTTGGCATAGAGGGGAAAGACCTCATCGCAATCGCGCAGACGGGGACGGGGAAGACGCTCGCTTTTGGCATTCCCATGCTGCAACGCCTGGCCCAAGTGAAGGGTCGGGGTTTGGTGCTGCTCCCTACCCGCGAGCTCGCGCTACAGGTTGAGGAAGCATTCCAAGCACTCGGCCGGAGCATGGGTCTGCGCACGTCCGTGCTCATCGGCGGTGCGTCTATGGTGCGGCAGCACCAATCGCTCGCTCGTAACCCGCACATCATCGTCGCCACGCCGGGTCGCTTGCTGGACCACCTCGAGCAGAAGAAGCTCCGGCTGGATGACGTGCGCATCCTCGTCCTGGATGAAGCTGACCGTATGCTCGACATGGGCTTCGCCCCACAGATCAAGCGTATCCTGGCTGTGGTGCCGAAGCAGCGCCAGACGCTGCTCTTCTCCGCCACAATGCCGACAGCAATCGTGAGCATTGCCAAGCAGCACATGGCGCTGCCCATCCAAGTGGAAATCGCGCGCTCGGGCACCGCGGCTGAGAAGGTGAGCCAGGAAGTGTTCTTCGTGGGTAAAGAGCAGAAGGCACAGCTCCTGCAAGTTCTCCTGCAGCAGTACCCTGGGTCGGTGCTCGTGTTCACTCGCACGAAGCACACGGCCAAGAAGTTGGCGCTCCACGTGCGCGGCATGGGTCACGCCGCTGCAGACATCCACTCCAACCGCAGCTTGGCTCAGCGTCGGGAAGCGCTGGATGGGTTCAAGTCTGGGAAGTACCGCGTGCTCGTGGCAACAGACATCGCGGCACGCGGCATTGACGTGACGGGCATTGAGTTGGTGGTGAACTTCGACTTACCTCAAGCTGCCGAAGACTACATCCACCGCATTGGCCGCACCGCCCGCGCCGGACGTGCGGGGCGGGCAATTTCCTTTGCCACGTTCGACCAGCGCGGCGATGTGCGCTCCATTGAACGGCTGCTGCAGAAAGCGTTACCTGTGCGTCCACTCCCCAGTGATTTTCCCGCACCGCGCACAGTACCGCAGTACGCCCCTCGGGCGAGTGCTGCACCTTCGTCCCGACCGAGTCGTCCAGCGTTCTCCGGTGCCTCCCGCGGCAACCAGCGCGGAGGGCAGCCGCCGCGCCGTCGGGGTTTTGGCGCGCGTCGCAACCGACGCTAGCTCTCCGAGAGGAACTCGCACGCATTGGTGCAGTATTTACGCGTGCGAGGAAACGTGCTACACTACAGGGGTAAAAGAAAAACCACGTGAAACGTATTCCACGCGTTATTCTGCGTAGTGCCGTTCTCGCCGCTCTCCTGTGCGGCGTGTTTCCCGTGCCGCCAGCACGAGCAGACGTGACGCGCCGCATCACCTTCCCAATCATTGGCTCGGTGAATTACACGAATGACTGGGGCGCGCCGCGGACTGGCCATAGCCACGAAGGCAACGACATCTTCGGTCGCAAGGGTCAGCCGCTCGTGGCGGCGGTTGATGGTGTGGTGGAGTGGGTGACGTACGTAGATTCAGGCTACGGACTAGCGTTTTCCATTCGCGATGCTGATGGCTACGCGTATTGGTACTTGCACGTGAACAACGATACGCCAGGAAGCGACGACGGGAAATCCCGCGGTGTCTTTGCCTTCGCGCCTGATCTCTACGGCGGAAATCCAGTCGTCGCTGGCCAGCTGCTGGGCTGGATGGGGGACTCGGGGAATGCCGAGCGCACGCCAGCGCACCTGCACTTCGAAATACACGAACCCGACGGTGACCCGACGAACCCATTCTGGAGCTTGCAAGCCGCGCGTCGCTTGAGCCGGCCTGTGACACCGCCGCAGCTGGCCAGCGAAATCCTGCCGTTCGGCCAGTTCTCGGGTGGGGCGAGCGTTGCGGTGGGTGACGTGGATGCATCCAGTGCAGGGGAAGAAATTGTCGTTGGTGCCGGGCCGGGTGGTGGGCCGCAGGTGCGGGTGTACAGCCAGGACAATGTTCTCCTCAGCCAGTTCTTCGCCTATGAGAAGAATTTTCGCGGCGGCATCGACGTTGCCACGGGAGACGTGGATGCCGATGGGGTTTCTGAAGTCATCACCACTCCGGGCTCAGGACGACGCACGCAGGTACGTGTGTTCTCTGCGTCGGGGTTGCAGCGTGCAGAGTTTCCCGCGTACAGCGCCACCTACAGCAGTGGTGCGCACGTTGCCGCAGCAGACGTGACGAGCGATGGCCGGTCGGACATTGTTGTTGGGACGTTGCGCGGTGGTGGGCCGCAGGTGCGCGTGTTCAGCGGTGCTGGCTACGGACTCTTCGACCAGTTCTTCGCGTACGGGAAGGGGTTCCGCGGTGGCATCGACGTCGCCGCGCACCCCGCGACTGACGCGACACCGTCGCTCATCGTCACTACAGCGCTCTCTGGAGGCGGACCTAACGTCCGCGTGTTCAACGGGCGCGATCACTCACTGCACAGTTGGTTCTTCGCGCGGGAGCAGAACAATCGCGCGGGCTTGCGCGTGAGCATTGCCGAACTCGACGCCGCTACCCCCGGACCAGAA
Source organism: Patescibacteria group bacterium (assembly GCA_041738495.1). Lineage (GTDB taxonomy): Bacteria > Patescibacteriota > Patescibacteriia > PEXW01 > PEXW01 > CAIPSZ01. The sequence continues at coordinate 749 of JBGSPR010000015.1, read as the reverse complement.
ATTGTCGTCGTACCAGAGACGAACAGCGTGCCACGGGCGTTGCTCTTCGATGCGTGGGGCACAGCACTCGGGAGCTACCGGTTCCTCGAACCGTGGTGGCAAGGCGGGTACGACGTCGCCGCAGGGACGAGCGGAATCGTCGGCGCAACCGCGACGCCAGGTGACGCGCGGCGCCGCACGAGCGTGCGCTGGCTGTACGAACCTTCCCCACTGTACTGGGATTGGACGGCAGAGGAGACTGCTTCAGGAGAAAGCTCTTGACAGGTGCGGCATTCATGCTAGGGTGCGGGCGAAACCAAACAGTGTTCAGCCATGTAACCCAAGGAGGAAAGAGTGGCAAAGCAGTACACCACAGTGCACGTCGTCACAGGCGAAGACCTGGAGAAGATTTACCTTGCAGCCAAGGAGAAGCTGAGCGACGGTGTTGACGCCGCTATCGAAGCGATCGAGAAAGCCGTCGAGAAGGGGAGTGAGTACCGCATTTCCGTCTGCGACAAGGATGGAGATGTGAAATTCAAGACGACGGCGACCGTCGGGGTGTTCGGCCTCAGCCTCTCGGTGCTGCTGCTCCCGGTTCTCACCGTAGTGGTGGGCATCATCGCGGCCTTGAGCGGCGCCATAGGCGAGTACAAGATTATCGTGGAGAAAGCCGTCAACGGGGCCGCCACGACCGAATCGGTAAAAGCCTGATCATTCTGCGAGGCGGGACACCTACGTCCCGCCTTGTCTTTTGCCCCCCCTTGACGGCC
>JBGSPR010000069.1:0-15903 GCA_041738495.1 Patescibacteria group bacterium | reverse complement strand
GTGGCAGTGTAGAGCACGTGGACTTTCCCTCCCGTGCGTTTCGTCAGTGTGAGTCGGGCGGGAAGCACTTTCGTTTGGTTGAACACCACCACCGCTCTCGGCGGTAGGTACTTTTCAAGATTACGGAACGTATCGAATTGGACTTTTTTCGTCCTCCGGTCGTATACCAGAAGCCGGGCGCTGTCCCGTGGCCGCGCTGGTCGCTGGGCAATGAGGTGCTCTGGTACGTGGTAGGTGTACTGCTCGAGGAGCCGCTCCAGCTTCACGCGAATTTCCTGCCAATCCAGAAGGTGACGAGCCACGCGAGTGGGACGAGGACCAGCATGAGGTACCACCACACTCGTGCCGCCTTCTCACTCACGTGCTCCAGCAGACGCAAGATGAGCACTGCGGCGATGAGCCAGCCCGTGAGAATGCCAAGACTCGGCCACTGGTCGAAGGCTGCGCGTGGGTCACCTTTCACGTACCAGGTGCGCCAGCGGGGCAGAGCCACGAACCAGACGTGCAGGAGAGACGCAACGTAGGCGACCCGCACGCCCCAGCGCTGCAGTCCCCACCACTGCCGGCTTCCAATTGCCCGCATGAGCGTTGTTGAGGAAATTGCCGTGAGGCCAATGAGGACAACCGTGGCAATGACCCCGAACGCGAAGCCCTTCGCACCAGTGGTGACGAAGCGAATTCGACCAGCCGCGGGAGTGAGGAGGAAGAAGGAGATGATGAAGTGGGTCACGACGAGTACTGCCGCGGTGATCCCTAGCTCCTTGCGGTACTGGAGGTAGCGATCGACGACGTTGTACCAGCGGGTGAGCGGGCCGAGGAGCAGGACAATAGCGAGGACGATGAATGCCACGTCGGCAATGGCGCGGTTGGCGGTGCTGAGTGTGAAGCTGCCTTGCCGTGCGTACCAGTAGAAGGCTGCAAAGGCGAAGAGCAATCCCGCGACAAGCGCAGCTGTGCCGTACTGGCCGAACTCAAATTTCCAGTTTATTCCTGGTTTTCGGTGGGCAACCGCGGGCACGGTTTTCGCTGGGTGTACAGCAACTGGCTGCGGGGTTGGCGTATCCATGGAGTTATTATAGCGTACCGCGGGCAATTGCCTGCCGTAGACGTGCGACGTACGCGTTGAAGAAGTGTAGGTTGTGCACAGTTAGTAAGCTCAGCCCGCTCATTTCTTTTGCGCGTACCAAGTGGCTGATATAGGCGCGGCTGTACGTTTTGCATACGTTACACTGACACGATGTATCAATCGGTTTTGCATCTTTGAGAAGCGAAATTTTCGTGAAGTCGAGCCGCCCCTTCTGGGTAAATGCTGTGCCGTGCCGGGCGTAGTGCGTGGGGACGATGCAGTCGAACGTATCCACGCCAGCTTTGATAACCTCGGGGATATCTTTGAGGTGGCCAATGCCTAGGAGGTGGCGAGGTTTTTTCTCTGGTAACTCCGCGTTCACCCATTCCAGCATTTGGCGCATACTCTTGGTATCGCTGCCAAATTCTCCACCAATAGCAAAGCCATCGAAGGGCAAGTTACCAATGAACGTCGCGCTCCGCATGCGGAGGTTTTTGTACTTCCCACCCTGCACAATGCCGTAGAGCGCCTGCGTGCTGGTGCGCGCTTTGATGCAGAGTGTTGCCCATGCATGCGTTTTCTCGAGTGAGGCCACGTTGTACGCGTAGTCTGCGACTGGTGGCGGGCACTCGTCGAAGGCCAGGATGATATCCGCGCCGAGTTTCTGTTGGATGCGGATAGACTCCTTTGGTCCGAGGAAGAGTTTCTTGCCATCCACTGGCGACCGGAGCCACACGCCCTTGTCTGTGATGCGAATATCTTTTGGTTGGTTCCCCTTGTGCACTGTGCCAGTTTTCTGTCCTGTGCCAATTTTTCCAATCTGCAAGTCTTTGCCAAAGCCGAGGCTGAACACTTGGAAACCACCCGAGTCGGTCATGAGTGGGACGGGGAGTTTGGTAAACGTATGGAGTCCACCATGTTTCGCAACACTATTCTCGCCGGGTTTCAGGTGTAGGTGGAACGTGTTGCTAATGGCGAGCTGCGTGCCGGTCTGCCGCAGCTGGTCGTGCGTGAGGGCTTTCACTGTGCCCTGCGTCGCTACGGCAACGAACGCCGGTGTCTGCACGGTGCCGTGGGGAGTTTTCAGCACACCCAAGCGCGCATGGCTGCGCTTAGAACGCTTCGTAATACGGAATGTGATCATTGGTTGTTTGGGTCGAAGCCTTGCTTCTTCAAGGTCTGCAAAGGTAAAAAAAGAGGTTCCGGCATGGCTTCCCACGTCACCCACTCCCAACGTTCGCATTTTTCTGGCTCTAAAATCTGCGCCTCCCCACCTGCGTAGTCTGCAAGTAAAAAGAGCGTAATACCATGCTTGCCCTCATGTACATGAATATCGTTTGTGTATGGCCCCCGGCGTAGATTTTTTACACACACCCCGCACTCCTCGGATATTTCCCGTAGCGCCCCCTGTTCTGGCGTTTCCCCGTACTCTAAATGACCGCCTGGGAGTGACCAGGTGCCGCCACCGTGATTCCCTCTCCGCTTACCCATGAGCACCGTACCATCTCGCATAATGATGACAGCAAGGCCAACGTGTGGGCGCGCGTGACGTACATCTGCACTAGGCATATCGGTATTTGTCATCCTGAGCGAAGCGAAGGATCTCCATCAGAGTCTGTGCCAAACCAATCGGCCGCTAGGTCATTCCATTCGGGGTTACTCTTCGTTATTAAAGCATCCTTCTTCTTCCGCAGCCAACCTTTGAGCTCTTTCTCCCGAGCAATTGCCGCGCTAACATCGTCGGTTTCTTCTATATGTACGAGGTGAATGACATTGTACCTTTTTGTGAAACCATCTTTTTGTCGCTGCTTGTGCTCCCACACCCGCCGTTCAATGTCCTTCGTGACGCCAATATACAATACGGTATGCCAGGGATTAGCCATTATATAGACGTAGTAGTTTTTTGCATGGCGCATATGCTAAGGGAGATTCTTCGGCCTTCGGCCTCAGAATGACAGAAAATGACCTACCGGATTTGCAAGTACGCCTCGAACGCTGGGCGGAGGTTTGGAATGAGCGCGTACCTCTGAAATTCTTTTGGATCAATCCACTGGTAGTCATCGTGGTCGTCGCTTAGCCGAACGGCGTTCGTGCTCGCTTGGCATTCGAAGAACGTTGCGACGATGTGCGCTGGCTCACCCTTGATAACTGGTCGCCACTCGCCGACGTAGAAAGGCCGACCAAGCTCAACTTCCAGCCCGGTCTCTTCTCGAATCTCTCGGCGCAAGCTCTCGTCAAAGGCTTGCCCAGGTTTGATGCGCCCACCCACGATGTCGTACTTGGCGGCGTTTGTCCCATCCTGGTACTTCGTCGATTCACGCACAATGAGCACCTTCCCGTTGTGGATGACGAAGGCTTTCATGGCGACGAAGAGTTTTGGCTCCATACGTCCAGTCTAGCAAAGACTGTGCCAGCAGTCTGGGCAACCGTGCGCGCGCACTCCCTACGCCAGGAACATGGAGAACACGAGCTCGTCCTGCCCCAGGCGGAAGTGGTCTTTGAGGATTGCCTCCTGGTGCATGCCCTTCGATTCGTAGAATGCCTGCAGGTGCGCGTTATCCGCGTGAATCATGGAGAAGAGCTTGCGCAGGCGCGAGCCATGGCTCTGGTAGTGCAGCTCGGCTTCGGCGATTGCCGCATCGAAGAGGAGCTCCTTCACCTCGGTTGGATTGGGGAGGTGCCGCAGGACGGCGAGGCGCGTGACCTCTGCTACGCCGTGGGCGAGCGTGCCCTGCGGACGCCAGCTGATGAGGCCGATAATCTGCTCTCCCTCCACGGCGACGCGAAAGTGGTGGTAGCGCGCTTCGTACGCAAAGGCATCCCGCGCTTCTTCCACGCTCGCGAAGCTATACTTCGCTTTCAGGAGTTCTGCGACGCGCTGGGCATCTTCGACAGTGGCTTTGCGAACCGTGAGCATAGGTGTGTTGGAGAGTTGAAGAGCGACAGAGAACCGGCCGCAGGATGTGCGGAGGCTCGGAAACATTTCGAGCGTGCCGGAATGCGAAGTATAGAGAGAAAAGTACTTTCTCGCAATACCTCTTGGTCCTACGCTGAGCTCATCACCAGGATTCCTGCGAACACAATGACCGATGCGGCAACTTTCAGTGCGATGACGGCTCTACGCGTGTCTTCTCGGAGAACGTTTGGGAAGAATGCGGTAAGCCCAAGGCCGATGAGCAGGACGAAGAGCGGCTGGATAGCGCCGACCACCGTAACCAGAGCGAGGGGCGCTAACGTTGAAGCAAAGAAGAGCGATACGCGGCCACCCAGGTCGAGGAATTCGTTGATGCCAATGGACGCCCACGTTCCTCGGCGCGTGTTTCGGACTGCTTGCAGGAAGCGCCTGCGGTACGTCGGAACGCAAGCCAGCGCGAGCGCTCCCAGCGCGGAACCGAAACTCTCAAAGGACAGGGCATGCCAGAAATCTTCGTTCGTCGATACTGACTTGAACATGATGATGGGCAGCGTGTAGAGCAGGCTCGACAGCATCATCCACCAAAAGGCTCTTCGAACGTGCAGCACTCCTCGCACACCACGTTCGAGGGAAACGGCGATGCCGCCAGCGAGGATGATGCAGAAACCAATGAATTGTCGAGGCAGGAGCTGTTCGCCAAGGAAGACCGCCGCAAGCACGAGCGTGAGCACGGGAATGACCTGGAATAGCGGCACGATACGCGACGCGTCTTCCTGCTCCAGCGACCAGTAGTACGGGATGAGTGCAAATTGGAAGAGCATGCCCGATACCAGCAAGATCATGATGGAGCGCCCATCAATCCCACCGCGCCCGTTGATGGCAAAGAACAGGCAACCCGCAACGAGTCCGGTTGCGCCACCGATCATGGTCAAGCTCACTGGATTCCTGATGCGTTTCTGGACGAGAAACTTATCAATGAAGTTCGTGCTACCAAAGAGTAGCGGCGCGGCGAGCGCAAAAGGAAGCCAGGACATGGCGTAAGTGTACACGAAGCATCTTTGATTTCCAGGAACACGACACGTGCGGAGTCTTGCCTTGACAAAACGCGTGACTGTGCTAGGTTTGCAGGTTCTTTGCGCACGTTAAAAACTTGCGAATTTTCACTAACCCGTTGCCACCACAGTATTTCGTTTGGACGTACAGAAAGGAGTGTAGAGATGAGTTTTTGGATGCTCTGGCCTCACATCGTTGGCGGGCTGTTCAGCCTCGCAGTCATCCTGTTCATTGGGTGGCTGATTAAGAGGAATGCATCACCCGATAACGCGGCGCACGTCAAGAGATGGACCAACCGCGTGACAGGCGTGCTCATTCTCATTGTCGTGTTCATCTTCGCCATGCGTGCTTTGCAGATGGCGGCCGTCAATGTTCCACGACAGCAGATTGACCGGACACAGCAGTCGGAACAGTCTGAGGCATTTGAAGAGAGTGTCCAGCCGAAAGATTCGGCGGATACTACGCGTTAACCAAGTAACGGAAGGAGTGTACCTATGCAGCACACCAAGCTGCGTTTTTCATTGGCAATGCTCATCGCCGCGTTCGCCGTGATGGCTTTCACTGGTTGTACGGAAATCAAGAACATCCCGCCGGGGTATGTTGGGAAAATCCTGACTCCCACCGGCTGGCAGGCTGGCTACCTCGAACCTGGGCAAGTGGACATTGGCGATCTCTCCGCCCAGGGTCAAGGTAACACCTTAGTCCTCTGTGAGGCCGCGAATATCACCCTGAAGGAGCAATTCCTGGGCAAGGACAGTAAGGAGAATACAGACGGCGAAGATCACCGTCTGCTCACGAAGGACTTGGTTCCGGTGGCGACCGACATCTACGTACAGCTCGGCTTGAAGCTTGCCGACGATGGCTCGGGACGGTTTGACGAGAAGTACCTTGATATGATTTTCTCTACGGTTACCCCGGCGACTACCGATGACGGCCGTGTCCGCCTGATCACCCTGCAAATGGTGTACGACCAATGGGCGAAACTCAATGTTCGCAGCCGAGCGCGCTCCATTTTCAGCAAGTACGCTGACGATAGAGACGTGATGTCGCACTACCAGCAGGTGAGTGACGAAGTCTCGAATATGGTCATCGAAGTCTTCCGGGAAAGCAAGGTTCCAATGTACCTGGCGCAGGCCTCGCTTGGGAATGTGAAGATCGATGAGAAGGTCTGGGCCGCACGGTCTGGGCAGGCGGCAGCCAATGCCGTGGTACAGCAGATAGATGAAATCGGGGCAGCTATGCGACGCAATCCCGAATACGGCATTTACATGAAATGGAAGGCTGTCGAGGAAGCTGGCAAGAACCCCGCTTCAACGATTGTCATCACCGGAGATGATCCAATGGGGAAACTTGTCGGATCAGTGAAAGCAGCTCAGCCATCACCGGGTAGCGGGAAGTAGCGAGCACATTGCACGTTTGAAGAAGCGGTTCAGAGTACTGAACCGCTTTTCTATTCGCCTCGCTTCAGGAATCCAAGCATGGATAACCGGGTGACATGCCGGATGCAAAGAGTCACCTCAGCAAAGCCGGCTTACTCACGATGGGTCGTACGTTCCGAGCCCCAATACATACAAGCGCTCTTTTCACCTTGCAAAGTCGCACCCCGTCCAGGTGCTCTGCGACGTGCAGCGCATTGGCGACCGCAACACGTGTTTGACGATCCTCCAGCGCGTGGCGTAGGCTAGCCCAACAACGCACATGAACAATTACACATAGGAGGTGCCATGGAAACGGTGCCAACACCACTCCGTCACCAGGCGGTGTGGGACACGCTTGCATTTATTGGTTTCGACGACGCTGTTCTCAAGCAGCGTCAAGTTCAGTGGCTGCGCATCGCCGAGGAAGTGCTGGAGCTCTTGCCCACTGGCAACGTCGCCATCGTGGCCGACACGTCTGCTGGCAAGACGGTGATCTCCCTCCTCGTCACGTACGCACTCGGGAAGCCCACGCTCTTCGTCGCACCGGCGAAGCGGCTCGTCGGGCAGCACGCGCAGCTCTTCGGGAAGATTGTTGGGTCAACAGACCAGGTGAGTTCCTACACCGGCGAAACAGCGCGCCGGAAGCGAAACTGGCACGACCCAGCGCGGCCGTTCGTCTTTGCAACGCCGCACGTTGTGGTGAACGCTCACCCCAAGGGGTTCGTCGATCTCGCGCAGTACGGCCTCATCATTGTGGACGAATGCCACCGGTGTGCGGGCAAGTACCCGTACGTCCAGCTCGTGCAGCTCGCGTGCGCACTCGGCGTGCCGGTCATTGGCCTCACCGCCAACCTCGGCAAGAAGCACAAGAGTGAAGTCGTCCTCCGCACGTTGGATGTTGACGACCGCCACCACCTACGCCCCGTCGTTCCAACAGCCCGAAAAGTGGAGAGTTCCATTATTGTCCCCACTGGCCCGGTGCTGAAGGAGATTGATGACCAGCTCACTGCCATGCTCCTGGACCTCAACCAGAACTTCACAAACTTCGGCTTCGAGGTTGACGCGCGGAAAGTGCTCTCCATGCGGGAGCTCAACGCACTCAAGGGGCGTATTGGCGTAGCTCGAGATCGCGGTGATCCGTACACGGGCGCGGCGTACTCCGCGCACGCGCGGTACTTCAAGCTCGTGTACTGCCGCATCACGGTGATGACGGAGTGCTTCGAGGCTTTCCTCCGGTACGCGGAAAAGCTGGTGCACGTGGATACGAGTGGTGCCGCACGGGCGATGCTCGCGGATGCTCGTTTCCAGCGGGTTATCCAGCTCGCGCAAGCGAACGTCTTGCTCCACCCAAAGGTTTCGGCGTACGTGGAGAACCAGCTCTCCTTGCGACGAGCCGGTGAGACGGTCCTCACCTTCGTGGCGCAAAAGGAAACTGCACGAGCTCTCGCGCAGCGGGTGCAGGATCGCGGGATTGCCGTAGCCACCATCTTCGGCGGCAAGGATAAAAACGTTCGCGAGCAGCACGAAGTTCTGGCTAAGCTCGAGCGTGGGGAGATTACCACGCTCATTGCCACATCCGTTCTAGAAGAAGGGATGAACCTTCCTGAAGTTGGGGCAGTGGTCCACTACTCCATGCCGATGACCGCCGGCCAGCGCATCCAGCGTAGCGGACGTACGGGTCGCGTTCGGTCGGGATCGGTCATCTTCCTCGCCCTCGAGCACTTGCTCGACACCATCTTCCTCTACGTCACGCGGGAGAAGCCAGGCATCTTGCCGAAACCACCTGAGCAGGTTCTCGACAGGAAAATCAAACACCTCCGCGGCCGCCGGAAGAAGAGAGCCGACACCGCAACATTCGATCTTTTCAAAGAACCCCAGTCTGCCTGACTGGGGTTCTTTTATCCCCTCATGGTCCCAGCCGATGTGGCGCGCAACATAGTGAGCACGCATCGGTGGAGTCAAGTGAGGCTTCTCAAAAGGGCGGAGCTTTTGTCGGTCATGCCAAAACAGAGCCCGACGTGAGCAACGAGCTGGTGCGGACGAGAGGACTCGCCCCTGCGGGGCCGGCTTGCTCCCGATGGGTCGCAAGCTTCGAGTCCTCATAACACAAAAGCGCCCCGCCACCACCTTCGGTGATGCCGGCGCGCTTGGTGCGGACGAGAGGACTCGAACCTCCAAGCCCTTGCGGGCACTAGCACCTCAAGCTAGCGTGTCTACCAAATTGCACCACGTCCGCGTGGCTTTACGCTTTCTTCGTGTCCTTGCGGACTTCTTTCAAGCGTTTCTTGAAGTTCTTATCCCGTAAGTACGCCAGCGATGCCCGGCGAACTTTGAGCTGCTTCAGGACATCCACCTTTGCAATGGTTGGCGCGTGGAATGGGAAGATGCGCTCTACGCCAATGCCCTCCGAAATCTTGCGGACGGTGAACGTGCCGTGGAGACCCTGGCCATGCCGGACGTCCAGGATGGTTCCCTCGAAGATCTGAATGCGCTCTTTGTCGCCTTCCTTAATCTTCTGGTGTACTTTCACCACCATGCCCGGTTTCAGGCTGGGCAGGTCGGTGCGCTGCTTCGTTTTTGCGGTATCGAGAATGGTATCCATATGCTCGGAGAGTGTACTGATGGGAGGCGTACTCGTCAAGAGCGCAGGCGATCCAGGAGCTGGGCCAGCGCGACCGGGAGATCTGCCTCGAAGTGCTGGGGTTGCCCGGCGAGGTCGGTGAAGCCCACTTTCCAGCTGTGTAGGAACGGGCGATCCAGTGCAACGCGCTGCTTCACGCGCTTACTGGCGTACACGGTGTCGCCCACAATCGGCAGGCCGTAGGCGAGTAGGTGAGCGCGAATTTGATTGCTCCGTCCGGTTTCAATCTGTACCTCGAGGAGGGTGAGGTGGGTGAACTGCTCGCGCACGGCGAAGTGCGTTATTGCCTCGCGCGTCTTGTCTGTGGCTACGGGCTGGCTAGCCATGCGCCCCGCATTTCGGCGGGATCGGCCGAGCGGGAAGGTAATGGTTCCGTCTGGTTTTCCGGGAACGCCGTGGACGAGCGCGAGGTACGTCTTCTCCACGGCGTGGTTGTGGAACTGCTGCTTGAGGTGGTCGTACGCTGCCTGCGTGCGCGCCACCACCATGATCCCCGAGACGTCCTTGTCGAGACGGTGGACAATTCCGGGTCGATCCGCTTCCTCGCCCACACCGCTGACGTCTGGGTAGTGCTCGCGCAGCCAGCCGACGAGCGTATCGGCGCCGACATGGTGGTCAGCCTCGTGCACGAGCAAGCCGCTGGGCTTATCCAGCACCAGGTAGTCGGGGGTTTCGGCAATGACGTTAGGCGTGTGCATGGTGCGTTTCTACTCCAGCTTTGCGGAGCCACTCGTGGAAGGCGGGGAGGTTTTCCTGGGCCTTCGCAAATTCCTGCTCCCAGATGCGCTTGGGCACGCGGAGTTGACCCGCTTCCCGCACTGCGGTGCGGAGGCCCTCCCAGGTGAGCGGCTCAATCGTGCAGCCCAGCTGCGTAGCAAATCGCAGGCAGCGAAGGATGCGTGAGTGATCCTGGGCAAAGCGCTGCGCGGGATCGCCAACGGTGCGCAGGATGCGGTGCTGGCAGTCTTCCTGGCCGTGGTAGGGATCGGTGAGCTCGCCGCTGCGGGCGTTGAGCGCCATGGCGTTGATGGTGAAGTCGCGACGCCGGAGGTCGTCGACGATCGGCAGGTTTGGGTCAGCAGTCACGTGCACGTCGAAGTAGTGCCCGTTCCCCGTGCGCTGGATTTCCTCGCGGGGCAACGCAACGTCAACGGTATTCCCATCGATGGCGAGCGAAAGCACGCCCCACTGCTCGCCGCTCACGTCGACCGTCCCGAGTTTTTCCAGAGCAGCGCGCAGGTTCGCTATCGGCACGTTCTGCACGACGAGGTCGAGGTCAGTAATTGCACGGTTGAGCAAGACGTCTCGCACCGCACCGCCCACGACGAAGAGTTCGGCACTCGATGGGAGCGCGTTGAGGATTGCTCGCACGCTAGCGTTGGCGATGAGTTCCTGCATGATCGTGCTGTGGGCGGAGAAAGAGTGCGTGCGCCTGCGCCCCATCGGTTCGCGGGTGGCAGGTGAACTCGGCATCGGTCGTGGATCGGTTTGCCGTACGGAGGTGCATTCTGTGACTTCTGGTGCGCGCCCCTGGACTCGAACCAGGAACCGGTCGTGTATAAGACGACTGCTCTAACCAATTGAGCTAGGCGCGCACACGTGCAGTGTAGAGGAAAGGTGTAGTGAAGCACAAAACTGCGCGATGGCAAAGCCGCAGCTGGAGCAGCACGCTACTTGATCGCTTTCGATCCCGCGAGCTTGGGCGAGGCCGGACTGGCACTCCCGACGTTCCCCCAGTGCCCGAACCAGCGGACGAACTTCGCGGTGATCACTCCCTCCTCGAGCTTGAGGAAGAATAGGGTCGTGGCCACGTACTGGAACGTGGAGAAAATGGACGTGAGGAAAATAGCGATGATCGCGAGCGCGATGAACGACACGTTCAAGTACCCACTCATTCCTGGCAGGGCGCCCGTCGCGGAGTTCACGAAGAGGTTGAGAATTTGCGGGGCGAACACGATGCTGAGGATTGCAGTTGCCACCACGTACACGAGGAAGAGGAGGAAGGCCATTTCCAGCGTCGCCAGCCAGTGCTTGGCGAAGAGGTGCCACGCATTTTTCACCGCGAGCCAGAGGGGTTGGCGCCGAATCGCAACGTACGCCGATGCGAACTGCAAGAGGAAGGCGAAGAGCATGGCAGCCGGCACCAGGATGAGGAAGTTCAGGAAGAGCAGGAGGTTCAGCCACACGTCGTACCCCTGCACGAGGTACAGCGAGAGGAGCGGCGTGCCGAGGATGATGACCGCACCGATGGACAGGATGTACTTGAATGCGTTGAGCCAGAAGAGTGGCCAGAACACTCGCGTGCCGTTGGCGAACGCTTGCTCGGGCGCCACGCTCTTCCCCTGTCGGAACGTGTCCGTGGAGGTAATGAGCGCGCCCTGCGAGAGTACGGAAATCCAGACAACGAAGACGTAGATCGCCAGGATGAGGAGGATGGTGAGCGCGTTCTCAAAGGTGAGCGCGGTGAAGAAGTCGGCCACGTTGGTGGCGATGAACCCCAGGGTGTTTGTCTTGTACAGGACTTCTACTTGCTGGATGTTGTCGCCGGCATTTGCCAGGAGGCTGACGTTATTGAAGAAGGTCTCCACGCCGCTCGCCACGCCGGAGTTCAGGAGGATGGCGAAGAAACCAAAGAACCACAAGAACTTGTGGCGCCGTGCAATGCGCCACGCCTCGGAAATCGTCTGACGGTAGATTTGGTTTGCCATAGCGTTTTTCCTCCTAGGGAACGCTGGCAGTATAGCCTACTCCTCCCCGCCTGTCACCCGCACCGGTGCTGCTCGGAAGCGCTGGACGATAGCCGCGAACTCCTCTTGCTCGAGGGTTTCTTTCTCGAGGAGCGTGGCGACAATCGCATCTAGCGTTGGGCGGGTTTTCCGCACAATTTTCTTCGCGGTTTCCGCAGCTTGCTTGAGGAACTTGTCTACCGCCGCGTCAATGGACTCGGCGACCTTCTCGGAGTAGTCGCGCTGTTCGGTAATCTCGCGTCCCAGGAAGATGAGCTCGTCTTTCTGGCCGTACGCGCGTAGCCCCAGCTCGCTCATGCCGAACTCGGTTACCATCTTCCGGGCCAGACGCGTTGCTTGGCGGAAGTCGTTCTGCGCGCCGGTGGTGACGTCGCCGAACACTTCCCGCTCGGCAACGTTGCCGGCCAGCATGACTGCCAGGTCATCGATGAACTCTGCGCGCCGGTGGAGGTGCTTCTCGGTTTCGGGCAGCTTGAGCGTGTAGCCAGCGGCCTGCCCGCGGGAGATGATGGAAACTTTGTGGACCGGATCCGCGTGCGGCAGGCTGGCGGCGACGAGCGCGTGCCCAGCCTCGTGTACGGCGGTGATTTTCTTCTCGTCCTCGGTGAGGACGTGGCTCTTCCGCTCCGGGCCCAGCATGACCTTCTCAATCGACTCCACGCACTCCAGCATGGACACCTGCTTCTGGTTGCGCCGTGCCGCAAGGATTGCTGCTTCGTTCAGGAGGTTTGCGAGGTCAGCGCCGCTGAAACCCGGCGTGCGCTGGGCGATTTTCCGCAAGTCCACGTCTGGTGCCAGGGGCTTCTTTCGGCTGTGGACTTTGAGGATTTCCTCCCGGCTTGCGAGGTCTGGTGGATCGAGGATGACCCGTCGGTCGAAACGGCCGGGGCGCAGCAGCGCGGGGTCCAGCACGTCTGGCCGGTTGGTGGCCGCAATGATGATGACGTTCGTGTCCGTGTCGAAGCCGTCCATTTCCACCAGGATTTGGTTGAGTGTCTGCTCCCGTTCGTCGTGGCTCCCGCCGAGGCCGGCGCCGCGCTGCCGAGCGACAGCGTCAATTTCATCGACGAAGATAATTGATGGTGCAGCTTTCTTGGCGCGGCGGAAGAGGTCGCGCACCCGGCTCGCGCCCACGCCCACGAACATTTCCACGAACTCCGACCCAGAAATGTGGAAGAACGGCACGTCGGCCTCGCCCGCAACTGCTTTGGCGAGGAGGGTCTTCCCCGTGCCCGGGCTGCCAATGAGCAGCACGCCCTTCGGAATTTTCGCACCGAGGCTGGTGAACTTCTTCGGGTACTTGAGGAACTCCACGACTTCGACCAACTCCTGCTTCGCTTCCTGTACACCGGCCACGTCTTTGAACGTCACGCCTGTCCGCTTCTTCTGCTCGGGTTGCTCTTTGGCCGCGCTCTGCCCGAACGACATGGCGCGGTTGTTCATGTTCTGCGCTTGGCGCATCATGAACCAGAAGAAGCCAATGAACAGGGCGAGTGGGAGGACGAAGGGGAGGATGACGCCGAGCCACAGTGACGCGTTCGAGGGTTGCTTCACGGTAATGGAAACCGCCGCCAGTTTCTCGGCGGGCACATCGTAGTTCTTCAGGACGGTCGTGAACGACTCGGCGGGTTCCTTGTAGGCCACGCCCCGCTCGTCATTAGTGTAGGTAACGGTGAGCTTGTCCTCATCCACCTCTACGGCTTTTACCCTGCCCTCCTGAATTGCCGCAACGACATCGCCGAGTGGCACGTCCGTGAGCTTCCCGCTCTCCCCGTTCATGGTGGAGAACAAGAACGATACGATGAAGAAGGCGAGGAGGAAGAGGATGAGGTTTTTGCCAAGGTTCTTCATAGGAGTGCGTCAACGCGATCGACGTAGGTCGAAGTATACGTGCTGCGCTGCCGCAAGGCAATCGTGCATTTACGCACTCGGCGTATCTTGGGTGTTCGGGCTCGGTGCATCCTCCGCAGGTGCAGACTCGCTCGTGCTGGGAGTGCTCGCATCTGGCTCGTCCCCTGCTGATTCTGCGGCACCTGCTGGTGCGGGCTCGAGTGCTTTCGCGGAGAGCCCGAGGCGGTGCTGCGCTGGGTCGAAGGAGATAATTTTGAACTTCCGCACGTCACCCGGGCGAACAATTTCCGCGGGGTCTTTCACCCGTGCGTGCGAGAGCTCGGAAATGTGGCACAAGCCGTGGATGATGTCGTCGAGCTCGACGAATGCGCCGAAGGTGTTGATGCGCGCTACCTTGCCGTCCACGACGTCACCCACGTGGTACTTCTCGGTTGCGTGCTGCCACGGGTCGTCTTCTAGGCGCTTGAACGAGAGGGAAATTTTCGAACCCTCAATGCCAATGATCATTGCCTTCATGGGTTGGCCAACGGTGTACACGCCCTTGGGATTGTCCACGCGCTGCCAGGCGAGCTCCGAGATGTGGACGAGCCCTTCCAGCCCATCACCGAAGCCAACGAAGACACCGAAGTCCACGACGCCGGTCACCTTGCCGTCAATGGTCTGCCCTACTTGGTAGGCGCGGAGGGCTTCGGAGCGCTGCTCTTCCCAGGCAGCCTTCTCGGAGACGATGAGCTTGCCAGCCTCCTCGTCGATATCCAGAATCTTCACCGTGAGCTGCTGGTTGACGAACTTATTCAAGAGTTCCAGGATGCGCCCCTTGTCCCCGCCTTCCACGCGCGGGTAGTGCTCGGGCGTGAGCTGCGAGACCGGGAGGAAGCCATCCACGCGTCCAACCTTCACCATGAGACCGCCGCGGTTCGCCGACTCCACGGTGACCGAAATTGGCTCGCGGTTCGCCAGCAGTGCGTCCAGCTCGCCCCAGGCTTTCTCGTGCCCAGCCAGGCGGAAGGAGAGCTCCATGGTGCAGTTCTCATTCTCCAGCTCGAGGATCGTCGCGCGCGCGCGGTCGCCAACTTTGAGGTCGGCGGTCTCGCCTGATTCATCGATGAGTTCTTTCCCTCGGATCGTGCCCGTGTGCAGGCCATCAATATCGAGCGTGACTTCAGACTTCGAGAGGGCGATGACCGTGCCTTCTACAATGTCCCCTGCTTTCGGGAGGGCTGGCTGGTCGGGTGAGTCCAGGAGCTTTGCAAATGCAGACTGTGGTTCAAGTTGCTTTGACATATGGAGAACAAAAAAAGGGTCTAGCCGACGCCTGCTGCGCAGAATGCGGAGCAGTGGGCTCGCCCGGCACGCAAACCAGGCGATTGAGAGAAGCGTGAGGAACGTTGAATGAGCATCTGCATACTAGAAGGGTTGGTAGAAATCTGCAAGTGCATTGACTAAATACGAAAAAGTTGGTATAGTATGTACATGATTCAAAGTCGCACGCCAAACATCCGCACCGACCAGCTCCGCGCGTTTGCAAACAAACTCGTGAGTTCGCGGACCACGAAGTACGGCAACCAGCCAATTTCCAAAGAGAAGTTCAACAAGCTCATCCAGCACGCTGACTTCGAGCACGCGAGCACCCTGCGGAGCGGACGGAAGGTGATGAGCACCCACGAAACGAAGAAGTTCCTGGGGAGCTTCCTCAAGCACGTTCAGGAGCACCCCGAGTACAAGGTGTCTACCTACGCCAGGAAGGCGCTGAACGTGAAGCTCCACCAAGGCGACAACGCCATCGAGCACTTCGATCCAGAGCACGTTGGTGAGAAGGCACTCTCTTTCGTAGCCAAGGCACAGCAGGAAGCTGACGCGCGAGCGAACAGTGGGCCAACGCCCGAAGAGCTGAAGACGAAGGAGCGTCGCGAGCGAGCGATGAAGTACTTGAACTTGTACCGCAGCAAGCAGGAGCGTGATGACCTGGCGAGTGGGAAGAAGAGCCTGACGCCAACGAGCGTGACGACTGGGCAGGAGCAGAAATCGGCAACCTCGGCCACCTCGCACGAGGGTGCGGGGACAATTGCCGGGAAGAGCCAGGTAGCTGGGGCGGGCGCGACGACGAAGGCGACGAGCATCGCCAGCGCTGCTAATTCCCGACCCGCAGATGCCGACGCGCCGCTCGCCCCGGCAGCACACCAGTCCCCCGTTCACCTTGCGGGTGGGCTGAG
>JBGSPR010000068.1:0-16133 GCA_041738495.1 Patescibacteria group bacterium | reverse complement strand
CGCGGTACCCGTAGTAGTAGAGCGCGGAAGACCCGCCCCCATCCAGGTTGATTGCGTACGACATGCCGAGTGCCTTCATGACCGCTGCGGAGTCCAAGACCGTTGCCCCGCTCACCACGATGAGGTACGCATTCGTGCCTTTGAATGCAAGCGCGCTCCGATTGCTCTTCACTGTGCGCTGCTTGCTATCCAGCTCACTCGCGGTGAGCACGAGACGACCCCGAACCATGAGCGCGGGTCCGCTCGAAATCAGGGCGGTGAGCTTGGTTTCGTACTGCTCTTCGAAGCGTGCGAGCCCCGGCCAGTCCCTCGCCTCCTGCCAGAAGTGCCAGTGGTTCTCCGTATCGAAGGCAATGAGCGGACCTCGGTTGAACTGATTCTGGTAGCTATTCATGAAGGTACGGCGCAACGTGTTGTACACCATCCAGTAGTACGACCCCGTCTGCCCCGCGCAGGACGCGTAGTCAGCCGGGCAAAAGTACGTTCCGTTGATGCCAGCGAACCCGCGTACCCGCTCGACGTACTTCTTGAGCGGCGCAACGCCGCAGTTGGTCTTGCAATCAACGAGGCTGCCGGTCTGCGAGTAGATGCGTAACTTCGGATTCGCCAAATTCACGGTGACCACGTGGAGGCCAAACGTTCCGCGCGTTGTCTTCACCGAGAGCGTACGCCATGAGGAATTCTTCTGGACAACACTCGCCGCCGACGCTGGCTGCGCGACGAGCGTGATGCCTAGGGCGACGGTAATAGCGAGGGTGAGGGGGACGCGCATGCATCGAGCATACCACGGCCCGCGCGCGCATTCCAACACTTGACATGTTAACTATGCTGCGCTACTGTCGTACGTACATGATCACGCACGCACCGAGAGAGATTGCAACCCGCGTCCACAAGCTGGCGTGCTTGCTGGGCAGGACAGCCGAACAGGCGCTCGCGAAGGAGATAGGCCTCACCTTCTCGCAGTTCCGCATGCTCGTTGCGCTGTACAAGGGCCACGACCTCACCCAGAAGCGCATTTCTGCATTCCATGGTCTCACGGAAGCAGCGGTAAGCCGGCAAATCGATACCCTCCGCAAGCACCGGTACGTCCAGGCTGTACCGCACACCACGAACCGACGCGAACGCCACCTGGAGCTCACGCCAAAGGGCAGAGCATTCATGTCCCGCGCTGTGAAAACCCTCGAATCCACACTCGCCGTGCCGTTTGCCGCGCTCTCCAGCGACCACACACGCAAGCTCAACGCGTACCTCGATAAGCTCATCACCTCGCTCGAGCGGAGTACTCCCTCGTAACTCTCCCTACGCACACGTTCGTATGACAGACATCATCACGGTTTCCAACCTCACCAAAAGCTACGGCGACTTCACTGCCGTTGACCACATCTCGTTTGCCGTGCACCAGGGAGAGACCTTCGGCATCCTCGGTCCGAACGGCGCGGGGAAAACCACGACCCTCGAAATGATGGAGGGATTGAAGGGCATAACGAGTGGTACGGTGATACTCGATGGCAAGGACGTATCCACGCACACGCGGGACGTGAAGAACGTCATTGGCGTGCAATTGCAATCTTCAAGCTTCTTCGATGGCCTCAACTTGAGAGAGCTCATTGAAACCTTTGGCTCGCTCTACGGGCAGCAGCCCGATGCAATGGAGCTGTTGCGCGACGTGCAGCTCGAAGAAAAAGCGAAGAGCAAGGTGAAAGAGCTATCCGGCGGCCAGAAGCAGCGACTCTCCATTGCGGTGGCGCTCGTGAACAAACCAAAAGTTCTCTTCCTGGATGAACCGACCACGGGCTTGGACCCACAAGCACGCCGCAATTTGTGGGACCTCATCAACCACATTAAGGGTCGGGGCGTGACCATCATTCTCACGACCCACTACATGGAAGAAGCCGAGGTGCTCTGCGACCGCATTGCCATCATGGACAACGCCAAGATTATTGCGCTGGATTCGCCCGATGGTCTGCTCAAACTCGCTGACGTTGGCACGACCATCGAAGGGCACACGGATCAGCCCGCGCCAGTCGAGGAACTCCACAAACTGCCGGGTGTCGACCGTGCAACCGCGGAGCCGCACGGCTTTTCCCTAAAGACGAAGCAACCCGAGGTAACGCTACCCGCACTCTTCCCATTCGCCCAGCAGAAAGGCGTTGCCCTGCATGACGTGAAAGTCCACCAAGCCACGTTGGAAGACGTCTTCCTCAAACTCACGGGCCGGAAGCTCCGCGAGTAAAACTTCACGATCACTCCCCTACCCGTATGACCATCCGAACCCTCACCGTAGCGTCGCTGAAGATGTTCCTGCGTAACAAGCAGTCATTGTTCTTCACGCTCTTCATGCCGTTCATCTTCATTGGCATCTTCGGCCTCATTGGCTTCGACAAGCCGCAGAAAATTGACCTGGGCATTGTCACGGACCAACCCAGTGCGGCAACAACCAAGTTTCTCGACACGCTCAACACCATTGAGACGTTCACCATTCATACTGGCACAGAGAGCGACGAACGCGCAGCGCTGCAGCAGGGCGACCGTGCAGTTGTGCTCATCGTGCCGAACGATCTCTTTCCCGATCCGGCTGCAAGAAGCGCGCCCAAAGCACAAAACGTGAGCATTCTGAAGAACGTGGCGTACGAGCAGCAAGCGCAAACTGCCATTGTCATTCTCACTCAACTCTTCGACAAAACGACGCTGCAGATTGCCAAAGCGCCTACGCTCTTCAACCTCGACGTACAGGATATTAGCGCGAAGAAAGTGCGGTACATCGACTTCCTGCTCCCTGGCATCGTCGCCATGTCCATCATGCAGATGGCCGTGTTCTCAGTAGCTTTCGTGTTCACGGACTACAAAGAGAAGGGTATTCTCAAACGCCTGCTCGCCACACCCATGAAGCCGCAAGACTTCGTGGCGTCGCAGGTTATCACGCGCCTACTCGTGGCCGTTACCCAAGCTGCCGTCCTCCTCGGCTTTGGCGCGCTCATCTTCAAGTCGCACATCTACGGCAACCCCCTACTCATCCTGCTCACCGTCCTGCTTGGTGGCATCATGTTCTTGGGTCTAGGCTTCACGATTTCTGGCTTATCAAAAACCGTAGACGCAGTGCCGGCAATCGCGAACATCATCGTCTTCCCCATGCTCTTCCTCTCGGGTATTTTCTTCCCGACCAGCAGCATGCCGGGCTGGCTGCAGAGCGTGGTGGAGTACCTACCGCTCCAACCTTTTGCCCACGCCATGCGGGAAATTGTGGGTAACGGTGCCAGCTTCAACGCAATCAAAGGCGACCTCGCCTGGGTGAGTGGCTGGGCACTTGTCCTGGTCTTCCTCGCGGTCATCACGTTCCGCTGGGAAGAGAAGCGAATGTAGCGTACGGCTACTCGAGACGAGACTCCCACCCCTGGAGGCGGTCGAGCCAACTTGGTGTATGTCCCACAATCCACCCTTGCACGTTGCGGTCAATGCCCAACCACATGAGCACGGCTACAACGAGGAGCAGAGCGCCAAAGCCTTGCTGCAGCTGACGGCCATGAGCCTTGAACCACCGCAACCGTGCGGTCACACGCTGGCCTAATGCCGCAATGCCACCCATGGGCAACGCCGAGCCCAAGGCGTACGCCACTGTTGCGCCAACCACCTGACCGCCAATCTCACCGTTCGACGCGAGGGTGATCACGCTCGCGAGGAGTGGACCTGCGCACGGCGTCCACACCGCGCCAAGTGAGAGACCCAACATGAATCCGCCACCAAACCCGTGACGCTCCTTCGGTGTGCCGGACTGGCTCAGCCGGCTACTCACCCAGCTTTCGAATTTCTCTAATGCTGCAGGCACGAGCATGAGACCACCCAAGAGGAAGAGTAGTAGGATGCCAAAGGTACGGCTAGCATTCGGCGATAGCCCAAGAGCCGTAACCAACCACGAGAGAGTCAGAGTGAATACGGAGAATGACGCAACCACCCCGACGATAATCCCCCACGGTCGCCAGCGTCCTTGCTGTGTACCGCCAGCGAGGACAATCGGGAGGATCGGCAGGATGCACGGCGCGAGCGCCGTGACCAAACCCGCGAGGAACGCGACGCCAAGGAAGAGCATGGCCTACAAAATTTCTGCTCGCACAGACGACGCTTTACTATCACCACCACTCCACTGCTTGAGCTCCGCGCCGCTGGCATCGACCTGCACGAAGGTGTGCTGGTAGGTCACGCCGTACTGTTGCTTGAGTGCGGTTTCCTGGTCGTAGTCTACTTTGAGAATGGTGACATCTGCTGGGAACGTGCCAATGTTCTCGCGCAAGTCAGGTTCCAAAACCTTGCACACCGGGCACCAGTTTGCGTGGAAGTAGAGCACTGCCCTCCCCTGCTGCTGCGCTGTAGCGAGTGCGGCTGCTGTGTAATCGATAAACTGCGCAGTTGCTGGTGTGACGTTCGTATTGGCACTATTCGTATTTGAGACTGAAGCAGTCACGTTCGTATTGTCGTTCACAAGAGCCGTCGGTTCCGTAACGGCTACCGAGCTATTGGTATTTGCAACCGGAACATTCGCATTGCTCGTATTCACCGTTGCGGTATTCGTGGGGCCATCTTGACCGCCCATGACCAACACTATAACTACAACCGCGACAATGCCTATGCCGACTAGAAGGATGAGTATGTTCTTGCGCATAAACGTATACTAAAATACTACGAGATGTAGTAAGTGTAGCAGCTTATCGAGCGAAGTCAATTCCCTACTTCAACGTCATGAGCACGGCACCAAGAGTTATGAGAATGCCGCCAAGGCCAGTCTTCCAGGTGAGGTGCTCGCCGAGGAAGAGCGCAGCCAGGATGAGGACGAAGACAACGCTCATCCTATCGAGTGCCGCCACGCCGGTTGCGGGGCCAGTCTTGAGTGCGAAGAAATAGAACAACCAGGAGAGCGCGCCGGCGATACCAGAGAACACGATGAAGAGCAGCGTACGGTTCTCAATGGTGTGCAGGAGCTTCGCCTTGCCCAGGATGAGAGAGATGAGTACGAGGAATACCGCCATGACCACGGCCCGCACGCTGGTGGCGAGCGTGGAGTCTATACCCTTGATGCCAATCTTCCCAAAAATTGCGACGAGTGCGGCGAAAACTGCAGAGAGGAGAGCAAAAATTATCCACTGCATACGTCTCTAGAAAAAATCGATGATCGCGCCGGCGATGAGCGCAACCGCCGACGTGGAGAATATGAAAATGTAGTTCCATTTCTCCTTCGTCGAGCGAAGCGTGGACAGCACGTAGCTCAGCGCCGCACGCTCCTCTGGGTTGAGCTCGGAGAGCTGCGGGATTTTCTCGGTGAGCCGGTACTCTTCAATAGCTCGGGCGCGCCGGCCAGATACCTGGTAGCGGTGCGCGAAGTAGATAACGAAACCAATGGTGCCCACGTACCACGTGGCCTTGAGGAGCGCGGGGTTGGCGTCCGAAAAGAAGATGATGGCGCGGTAGGCGGTGGTGGCCAGGATGCCGATCCAGAAGTACGCCAGGCGCACGGGTTTTGCGTGGAGGTGCGGAACGCTCATGCGACTATCGTAGCACGCCTACGCCGCCGGCGTCCGTCGGAAGAACCAGTGCTTCACTCCCTCGACGACGAGGAGGTACGCAACGACGATGCCCAGGAGTCCAGCGAGCGCGAGCAGGGGGAGCGGCTGGAAGTTGAGGACGCGGGCAAAGGGAAGGTGCGGGAGTGCCCAGGCAATGCCCACGACGAGGAGCGTGTTCACGAGGAGTAGCCGACTGGGTCGGCTTTGCAGGAAGGGAATCTTCCGCGTGCGGATCACGTAGATGACGAGCACCTGCGTGGCGATGGACTCCATGAACCACCCGGTTTGGAACTGGTGCTCGGCGTTGCGGAAGAGTACGAAGAGGAAGCCGAAGGTGAAGAAGTCGAAGAGCGAGCTGATGGGACCGAAAACCAACATGTACTTACGAATGGCGTGTAAATTCCAGGATGCTGGTTTGACGATGTCCGCGTCATCGACACGGTCAGACGAGAGGGAGAGCTGGGACGAATCGTAGAGGAAGTTGTTGAGCAGCACCTGGGGCGGCAGCATGGGCAGGAACGGCAGGAAAGCCGATGCCGCGACCATGGAGGCCATGTTCCCGAAGTTGGAGCTCATGCCCATGAGCACGTACTTCATGGTGTTGCGGAATGTCCGGCGACCCTCGATGACGCCATCCTTGAGCACGCGCAAGCTCTTCTTCAGCAAGATGAAGTCCGCAGTCTCCTTGGCTACGTCCACGGCGTTGTTCACCGAGACGCCAACGTCAGCCGCCTTCAGGGCGGGCGCGTCGTTGATGCCGTCGCCGAGGTACCCAACTACCTTTCCCACCTCCTGCAACGTCCGGATGACTCGCTCCTTCTGCTCGGGCGTAATGCGCGCGAAGATGGTCGTCTCGACCACGGCTTTCCGCAGCCCAAGGCTATCCAGGGATCGCAGCTGCTCGCCGGTCATCACCCCAGTCACCGGCAGGTTGAGATCGCGGCACACTTTTTCCGTGAGGAGTTCGTTGTCACCGGTGAGGATCTTCACGCCAATGCCCAAGCGCTCGAGTTCTGCCAGCGCATCCTTCGCAGTGTCCTTCGCGGGATCCATGAAGGCGACGAAGCCCAGGAGCACCATGCCAGTCTCCTCATCGCGCTCGTAGGTGCCGGGTCGCACCGCAACCTCGCGGTACGCCACCGCGAGAATCTTGTACCCCTCCGTCGACATGCGGGTGAATGTTTCGTGCGCTCGCGTTCGCTCGGCGTCGTCGAACGGCAGCGCGCGGCGCTCGCACTCCACGTGACCGCAAATCCGAAACACCGCCTCGGGCGCGCCCTTGGTGATGAGGAGCCGGCGCTGGCCTTCGTCCACGACGACGGACTCGCGCCGACGCTCGAAATCGAAAGGTATCTCGTCAACCTTCGTAAGCCCGCGCACGTCCCACGCCTTGTACTGGCGAACTGCTTCATCCAGCGGATTTGGTACCCCGGTGTGGAAGGCGCTCGTGCAGTACGCGTAGCGCAGGACGTCGTCCACCCGAGTACCGCTCACATCCACGTAGCGCACCACAACAATCCGGTTCTCGGTGAGCGTGCCGGTCTTGTCCGTGCACAGTACGTCCATGCGCCCGAAGTTCTGGATCGCGGGTAAGTGCTTGACGATGACTCCTGCCTTCGCCATGCGCACAGCCCCACGACTGAGCGACACCGACATGATGACGGGGAGGAGCTCTGGAGTGAGTCCAACGGCGATGGCAATGGCGAAGACGAAGGAGTCGAACCACCCTCGGCCGACTGCTGCGTTGATGCCGAACACCACGATAACCATGACGAACGTCAGGCGCATGACGAACGTGCTGAACTTCTTCAAGTTACGCTCGAAGTCGGTATCCTGCTCGGCGGCGGTGAGGCGTTCGGCAATTTTTCCAAACTCCGTTGCTCGCCCCGTGCGCACCACCTGAACTTTCGCATACCCAGTGACGACGCTGGTGCCCATGAGCACGACGTGCTCGGCGCTCACGTCGAACGCGGGAGCTGCCTGCAGTCGGCTTGGCCCTTTCTCCACGGGAACAGACTCGCCCGTGAGCGTTGACTGGTTCACGAAGAAGTCATTGGCTTCCAGCACACACCCGTCGGCAGGCACCACGTCACCCGCCGTGAGCACCACGCAGTCCCCGATCACGATACTGGTGAGCGGCACCTCCTGCTCCACGCCGTCGCGCACGACGGTTGCAGTAGTAATGACGCGAGCGACGAGTGCTTCCACTGCTCGCTCGGAGCGGTACGTATTCGTGAAATCCAAGACGACCGAGAGCAGCACCATGCAGATGAGGATGCCGCCACTCGTGGGATTCCCGGTGAAGAAGGAGAGGACGGACGCGCCCATCAGGATGATGAGCAGCGGGCTGTTGAACTTCTTCATGAATGCCACCACCGGCCGGAGCTTGCGCTTCGTGGCAATGCTGTTGGGGCCGTGCTGCTCGAGGCGCGCTGCGGCTTCCTCGCTCGACAGCCCTGCACTCACGTCAGTTGGAGCTTGCATGCCACCATCGTACCACGCAGACGAAAAAACCGGATGCAGGGCATCCGGTCTTCAGAAAGGACAAGTGTAGGCGAACTTCTGCCCCGTACGAACGTTCAGTCAAAGTCGAAATCGATGTCGAGATCAGGCCCGTCGTCAGTAAGATCGACGTCATGGTCACCGTGATCGACGTCGGCGCTGGCATCGTGGAAGTCGCCACTCGCACCTGCGCCGCCAGAATGACCGCCACCAAAGCGCTGGTGATCATCGTCCGGATTCTCAGCCTGATCGGCGGCTGCGAGGCCGGCGATCAGGCCCAACGTGTCACTGCCAGTCAGCGAGGAAACAACTCCAGCCGTCAGGCCATCGCCACCCATGGCTTCGGTAAGGAACCCAGTAGTCAGCGGATCGCTGTCATCGTCAATTGTTTTCGACGAAGATGTACGATTCACGAGGTGTGGCTGGGGCACTCTGCCAAGGCCTTTGCACGTCGAGCACGTCTCGGTCGACAGCCACAGGAAACCACAGCGACGGTGTCCTTTGCCATTGCAGTCTGTGCAAGTTTTCAATTTCACTCCTTGGTTAGGTGTTGGTCTTGCAAAGCACGAGAGAGTACCACGCGCGCAAGCACTGGTCAAGAGAAAACCCCGGTGCAGTGCATCGAGGTTTTCAGAATGAACATGATCACAAACGATTCGGAACTTCCGCGAGCTCATCCAGCCAGGGCTGGATGCTCGCTTCCGGTGGCATGCGCCAGTCACCGCGGGGCGACAGGGACGTGAGGCCGACTTTTGGACCATCCGGCACGCAGTTCCGTTTGAACTGGTTGCCGAAGAACTTCCGCAAGAAGACCTCGAGCCACTGCTTGATCTCGGCAAGCGTGTACTGGCCGTCGAACGCCTGAGCCGCGAGCCGTGCAGTCGTGAACGGCGAGCGTCCAAACCGAACCGTGTAGTACAGGAAGAAGTCGTGGAGGGCATAGGGCCCGACGATTGCCTCCGTCTTCTGGACAATCTGGCCATTCGCACCGGCCGGCTGCAGCTCGGGCGAAATCGGCGTGTCGAGAATGTCCAGGAGAACCTTCTTGACGTCCGCTTCCTTCGCGAAGACGTACTCGGCTGACCACCGGATGAGGTGGCTGATGAGCGTCTTCGGCACACCTGCATTGGGATTGTAGTGGGACGCGTGGTCCCCGAACATGGTGGTCCAGCCCAGTGCGAGCTCCGAGAGGTCGCCAGTTCCCTGGTCGATAGCGCCGATCTTCCCTGCGAGGGCAAGCTCGACCATCTTGCGTGACCAGGCCTGCGCATTCTCGTAGGTCACGTTGTGCTCAGCCAGGTTGTGACCAATGCTCTCGAGCAGGGCTGTAGCCAGCGGCACTATGGATATGTCCTTGAAGGTCACACCCAGCGCTTTCGCCAGCGCCTCGGCATTCCCTTTGGTCCGCGAGGTCGTGCCAAAGCCAGGCATGGTAATGGCGACGACATTCGTCCGCGGCAGCTTGAGGAGGTCCATGGTGTAGACCGCCACGAGGAGCGCGTGCGTGGAATCCTGCCCACCCGAGAGCCCGAGGACGAGCTTCTGGTAGGCTGGCGGCAGTGACGTGATGCGCTTGGCCAAGGCTGACGTCTGGATGTTGAACGTCTCCTGGCAGCGCTCATTGCGCGTGGCTGGATCTTCGGGCACGAACGGATGCTTCTCCAGCGGGTAACGGAACGTCACCAGTTCGTTGTCGGCACCATCGCCGAGATCAGCATCGCACATGACGGTGCGAAATGCTTTCCCATCATCCGATGCGTTCTGGTAGAACGAGTTCTGCTGCCGATCGTACATGAGGGCGTAGAGGTCCACGTCCGCAATAGTGCACGAACCGTGCAGAGCAAAACGCGTATTCGTTGCCAAGAGCTTTCCACCCTGGGCAATGAGTGCTTCGCCATCCCAGGCCAAGTCCGCGGTACTCTCACCGAATCCTGCCGCGCAGTAAATCTGCACAGCCAAGTTTCGGCCAGATGAATCCAGCACCAACTGCCGCCGGTACTCCCCTTTGCCAATAGTGATATTGGAAGCAGAGAGATTCGCCAGGATTGTTGCCCCGGCGAGCGCAGCGTGCGTGCTCGGCGGGATTGGCACCCACAGGTCTTCGCAGATTTCGGTGAAGACGACGACGTTGGGGTGAACCTTGGAGCGAATGAGGATGTCGGTGCCGAAGGGCACGTGCTGGTTGAGCAGCTGCACCATGGTGGTGCGTGCGTTGCTGGCCCGGGCGAAGTGCCGCGCTTCGTAGAACTCGCGGTACTCTGGCGGGTACGCCTTTGGCGTGACCCCCAGAATTTCACCGTTGCAGAAGGTAACGGCGCAATTGTACCTCTGGGCGTCAACGACCAGTGGCAAGCCCACGGAAATGAGCATGTCCCAACCGTCCGTTTCCTTCACGATCCAGTCGAACGCATCCAATACCGCGTTCGTGAGGGTCTCGGAGAAGAACAGGTCGCCGCTCGTGTACCCGCTGAGCCCAAGCTCGGGGCACACAGCGTACATTGCGCCTTGCTCGTACGCCTGCGCCAAGTACTGGAGGTGGTTCTGCGCATTCTGCATGGGGTGCGTGAGGCTGACCTCGGGCACCACCGCAGCGACGCGAGCAAAACCATGGTTACGGATATCCGGAAAATCAGATGTGGAGCGCATTACGCGCCTCCTTTCTCTATCAGTCGAATTGTTCATGTACATATTTCTTTCCCTCCAATCCCCCACCTGCGTGGGGCACTCGAGGGAAAGGGTGGGAAGCATTGCTGCTCCCCACCGTTTTTTCCTGCAAGCATTACACTTTGCATTCTTCGTCACGTGTCTCGGCATACCCGAACACGCGTTTGTACCGATGGACTTCCTCAGCCGGCCCCATGGCTTTGGCGAGGTTGTCGCTGAGCTTCACCGTCGGTCGGCCGTTGGCGGCAGTCGCCTTGGCCACGAGTGACAGGGTCGGCAGACCCAGGTCATTCGTGAGCGTCGTGCCCCAACCGTAGGAGATGCCAATCTGGTCACCGTAGCGATCATCGATTGCGATGATCTTGCCAAGGTCCAAACCGTCGCTCGGCAACCACAGTTTCGTCTTCGGGTCGATGCCGAGACTCCGGTAGAACGTGATGCGTTCCAAGCCGGCGAGCAAGGGGTCTGCTGAGTCTTCGCGCGTGCCTTTCCACTTTCGAGCCCGTTCCTCTCCAAAAACCTTGAAGAAGAATTCGGAACCGAACGTGTCGGGCAGCGCGACGGAGAGTCCGGGACCGTAGAGGTCGAACCACTGGTCGAGTACCACTTCGGTGGAGGCAAGAAGTTCGGCATCCGAATTCGCCAGAGCACCAACTACCATCTGCAGTTCGTGCGCGCTCGTCCCCATCGGGGTGAAGCCGTACTCGAACGCGAGGTAGGTATTTGACGTCCCGCGAAATTGCGCTGCAGGTAGCTCTTCGGCAAGTGCTCGAGTGATGTCACTCTGCCACACGCGACCAAAACGCCGGCGCGTACCGAACTCAATGAAACTGATGCGCGGGTGCTTTTTCAGCTCCACGATTTTATCGTGCAGGCGACGGGTGCCGTCCGCGTAGATCGCTTGGCGCTGGAACCGCGTTGTGTCGCGTAGCAGTGCGCGGTAGTAGAGCTCGTTCACGATGCCCAAGGCAATTGTTTCCCACAGGGAAACTGCAGCCCACGGTCCGGTGAAGCGGAGGTCGAACTGGCCGTCAACGATGCGGAGCTGATACGGCGGCAGCTGGAGGTTCTTCAGAAAGTTCAAGTACTCTTCTGAGAACATATTTTGCCCGTACACATCCATGCCGCGCAGGTAGTAAATCTCGCTCGGCGTGAAACGGAGTGTCATGACGTGATCTAGCTCAGCTCGCAGCTCCTGCTCGTTGATGAAATCAGCAAGCCGAACCTTCGACGTGCGGTTCTTCATCCCAAATGTGACAATCACCTCTCGGTAGAACCGGTAGATGAAGTTCCCCATCGTGAACTTGTAGAAGTCCACGTCGAGGAGCGAGCTGATGATTGACTCATCATTCCCGTAACGTTGCTTCTGGAAGCTCATGGCTTCCTCCTTTCTATCTTCGATCATCAATGTTCATTCGGAGGAACCACTGGAGGAGTGCGAAGACGCG
Organism: Patescibacteria group bacterium; assembly: GCA_041738495.1. Lineage (GTDB taxonomy): Bacteria > Patescibacteriota > Patescibacteriia > PEXW01 > PEXW01 > CAIPSZ01. The sequence goes on along the minus strand of JBGSPR010000068.1, from coordinate 3,967 downwards.
CACGTCCTCACACACGTAGCTCTCCACATCACGAACCGGGAGGAAGATGCGCGTAATGCGCTCGCCCTCTTCGGCCAGACCGTACTCCCGGTCGGCGTTCTCCAACTGGCTACTGGTAATTTCAACGTAGCCGAGCCACGCACGTTCCACCAGGCAGCCGGCAGAGAGCGCGAGCGGGGCGCCATAGTTGAGGAGCGTAATGGCCTGGGGATCAATGACCCCTCCAACCTCCTCGCTCGCCTCTCGAGCGAGGAGCTCGCGAACGCTCTCCTCGCGGTCGAATCGCCCACCCATGCTCTCCGTTATCCAGCCTTCTGGGTTATCGTCGCACACCATGGCATCACGCTGCTGGCGGACCAGGAGCACTTCGTCCTTATCCCGAATGTAGATGAGTACAGTCGCGGAATCGGATGTCTCCAAGTACTGCCACGGGTGACCGTTATGGATGATGGTGGTGAGCGTGAAGTTCTTCTTCACCACTCGCGGAGTTCCTTGCTGTTTCATACACATCTCCTGTCTATTCTAGAAGTTATGTTGCTTGCAGGTTGTTAAGGTGCATCACTCGAACCGCATGGTTCGGGTGAGAGCGCTACGCCGAAGCTATGTTCGGAGCAAAGCTCTGGGAAAAATTTGGTGGTGGAGCGCAGGGCGTACCGTACGCTCCACACCACGGAAAGGAATCAATGTGCAGGAAACTGGAGAGCGAGGATCTTCTTCTGCGGGTCATTGCCCGGGCAGAACGCGAGCTCGGCCGCTGCGATGCGGCTCACGCGGACGTCGAGTGACACCACGGGACCAAGGTTCAGGCCATCGACGAACGCATCGACACCACGCTTCACCGTGTCCAAGACGCGAAGCTGGATGCTCTGACGAAGTCCGAGGTGAACTGGACCCCAGCCAAACGGTTCGAAGACGTTCATGCCAGCGAGAATCAAATGCTCTGTCCCGACGGGCATGGGTTTCACCCCCAGTGCTCGCGCGTAGCCCGTGGAACCACCAGCAGTGGCAATGAGCGCGCCATCGGCAACGAGCTTCGGCAAGCGCACCGCACCATCAACGGTGACTTCAATCCACGCGGCTTGACCACCATTCGCTGAGCGAATCCACGCGTCGTTGAACGCCAGCTGCGTCACCGTCGTGCCGTCCGGCTTCGTGGCTGTTACGTAGAGCAGCGGCGACTGCAGAATGGTGAGGTTCTGGAAGAACGCACGGGTGTGCCAGTCGCGGTTCCACTCGTTGAGCAGGAACCCACGGTGACCAGCGTTGATGCCCAGGATGGGCAAGCGCTTCCGCCAGTGCTCGCGGATAACCTGGAGCATGAATCCGTCGCCACCAACGGCCACAATGCAGTTCGGCAGACTCTGCGTTTGTAGCGCTGCAAAGTGCTGAACAATTGCTTGAGCAAGCGCATTCTCCGGATCGGCGACGCAGATGATGCGCGGTAGCTCGATGGTCGTGCCCGGAGTAAGGAAGTTCGGCTGCATCCCCCGGTACAAGCCGTGACGCTCGATGTACGAAGCTACTGCGGGCATGACGAGGTCAGCGAACGGCTGGTGCGTGAATATGCGTTCCCGAATTTCCGTACTGGACCCGCCATCCACAGGCGCAAGGACCTCCGCGTTCGGTGGCAGGTCTGCCCTATCGAACGGCGTACTGTCTCGTGGGATCACTACCATGGGTCGCTGCCAGATCTCCTGGCCACGCTCCCACTCACGCTGGATGACGGATTGACCGTTCTTCCCACCCGCAATCAGGTCGCCGCCAATAGCCAGCCAGCACTCGCCCAGGTGCGCGTACCGTTCCAGGAGCGTCACCGTCCGGGTGAAGAGATCGTGTTCCAGATCGTCCAGGTCAACAATGACATTGGGAATGTCGCCGAAGGTCTGGTCCGCCATCACCGCCCGGTTGAGCGGCGCAATGTCGTTCGTCGTCAACTTGTCTGGACGGAAGCCGCACGGAACGACGATGACCTGGTCAAACGCTTGCGCCAGGCGCAAGACGACGCGGCGGTGATGGAGCCCGCTCGGGTTCCCACTCAGACCGAAGACCGCTAGACGAGGCATGGGTATTCCTCACTTTCTTCTATTCAACGTTCACTGTTTTTTTCGGTTGGTGGCCGCAACCAGAGTTGTGGCCAAAGCTGCAGAACGTTGGGGCGTTGTGCGGCTTTGCTGACACTCGCAATCAGAGAAGTTTGGGAGAGGAATGCAGGCGCATTCCTCTCCGCTCAAAAAAGATCGGTGAACATCGAACTACTTGCCGAAGCCGCCCATGGCCACCTGGCTGAAGGACGCGGCGTTCTGACTGGCGCGCACGGCCGACTGCGAGGCGAGCAGGAAAGCTTTCCGGATTTCCGAGGGCGTATTCTTCGGCGTCAGGATCCACTGATCGGGGATGCCCATCTGCCGGAAAATCGCCTGGAAGTCTGTGCTGCCGTCGGTAATGCCGATGGCTGCGAGAATGTGCATTTCGGATTTGAGCAAGTCGCCCACCACATTGGCGCAATCCCGAATGGAGTGGGACGAACCCTGGTCGTGCCCGTCGGTGACAATCAGGTTGATCGTCCGGACGGCAATGCCGGAATTCTGGTACTCCTGCGTCTTGGCGATGGCTGTGCCGCAGAGGACAATTGTCTGGTCGTAGAGCGGCGTAATGCCATCGGGATTGTAGTTGCTGGTGACCAGCAACTCCGCGTTCGCGATCGGCCGGATATCGTAGAGCACGCCCCGGTTGAGGAAGCGGAGCGCCGCCAGGATGCTCCCGGCTTGCGCCTGCTTGGTTTTGCGCATGGCTTCGATGGCGCCGTTGCTGCCGTCACGCACGGCTTCGGTATTCCCAGAGACGAACCGGATGCTTCCCGAATCGTCAATGAGCTGCTGCAGGACAATGACTTCCGGCGAATCCACAGCGTCGATGGGCAAGCCCATGCCCTGCTGGATCTGCCGGCCAATATCCCCAGCGGTTAAGAGCTGCGAGGAAACGCGGGACAGGTTCCCCTGGTCCACCGCAGTACCCAAGAGCTGGTTCACACTTTGTGACATGTTGGTGTTCTCCTCGAATCTACAGTTTGGTTCCCTCCGGCGACTGACCGTGTGCCAGCCACCGGAGGAGAACAGGTCGCGCGCAGGGTGTTCCTAGAACTTGTCCTGCAGGCCCGGCCACGTCCAGATCGGATCAGTGGAACGAACCACGTGCATGCCCGCGTCCTGGAAGCGCTGGAACGCCGCGTTCGCCATGGGCGTGTAGTCCACCCCCGCGGGGATGATCACCGGCGAGGTGCAGTCCTCCAGGAGGTAGACCTTCTTGGCGAGGTTCGGATCCTTCGCGCTGATGTCGACGAGCAAGTCGTCGATGGTCCAGGCCACGCAGTGGCTCTTCGCCTGACCGGCGATGACCACGGCATCGTAATTCATGAGGCGCTCGAGGAACGCCACATTGCGCTGCACCAGCGGGAGAGGCTTACCGCCCTTCGTGCTGAGCACTTCCGGACCGAAGATGGAGTAGTTCTCCGTATAGGGGCTACCGCCCTTGATCTCCAGGCCAGTCTGCATCTGACGCGCGGCGGCGTGGAAGACGCAGGCTTCGTGGAAGGCCGGCACCAACGCGTGGTCAATGCCACCGAGCATGGCGTGGTACGGCCAGATACTCAGCTCGTACCGACCGCGTTCGGCCAGCTTCTTGCAGTAGTGCAAGCAGTGATCCAGCAGCGCCGGGTAGCTGCCGCTGGTCAGGTAGGCCGCCATCGCCGGGTTCGGCTTCCACGTCCCGTTCTCCACGTCCGCCAGCTTGATGCTGGTGAACGGCGCCGGGTGCTGGCCGTTACCATCCACCCAGAACGCAGCGTGGAAAATCTGGAACATCCTGTGGGTGTCCATGGTCGGATCGATTTCGGTGATGTAGCCGAGGTTGCGGTAGATGAACGCGCAGGTCCGCTGCGTGTCCTCCACCGCCCCGCCGACGACGAGCT
>JBGSPR010000030.1:0-7543 GCA_041738495.1 Patescibacteria group bacterium | reverse complement strand
CGGTCGGGCTTCGCTCGTGAGCGTGTTCGCCAATCTCGCAATAGGACCACTCGTCCCACTCGTGATGATCCTCACCGCGCTCACGGGCGGTGCCACGCTCGTTCTCCCAGCCGCGGGCGCGGTGCTCGGCATTCCAGGGTGGGCAGTGCTCCGCGCCGTCGGGTGGCTTGCTTCTACTGCAGCGCACTTCCCCGCAGCGAGCGTGACGCTCCCCGCACCCGTTGCCGTCGTGGCTGCAGCCATCCTTGGGCTGGCTGCGGTTTTGCTCATCATCCGCTATGCGCCGCGCAGCTTCGCGTAAGTTGGCACTGGTGAGTGCGTGCTGCGTGGTGATGTTGGGGTCGGGCGCGGCAGGCTGGTGGTTCAGTCGCGCGCCTGCTGGCGTGCACGTCTGGTTCGCCGATGTCGGGCAGGGCGACGGCATCATCATTCGCACTCCCAGCCAACAGACGATTGTGGTGGACGGCGGACCGCGCGCGAACTTCCCGCAGGAGGTGGACGACCACGTGCCGGTTACCGATCGTACCATCGATCTCCTCGTCGTGACGCACGGCGATGCTGACCACGTGACCGGACTCGTGCCGCTGGTTGCCAGTGGTCGCGTGCGGGCGGTGCTCATGCATCGCGATACGTCCGTGACAACGAAGGTCTACCAGCGGTTGCTCGAGGCAATCGATGCGCAGGACGTTCCCGTCATTGCTGCGCGTGCCGGCCAGGTGCTGCGCTTCGGTGACGTGCGCGTGCACGTCCTGTGGCCACCCGCGGCGGGGAGTGCGACCATGAAGACGACCAACGAACGTTCCATCGTCGTCAAAGTGTCGTACGGAAATGCCGACCTGCTCCTCACCGGAGATGCGCCGAGTACCGTGGAGACCCTGCTCGTCGAACAGTGGGGGAGCCTCCTCGACGTGGAGGTGCTCAAAGTTGGCCACCACGGGAGTAGTCACTCTACCGCACGCACTTTCCTCGATGCGACGAGCCCTGGGATCGCAGTTCTTTCCGTTGGCGCGGAGAACCGCTACGGTCACCCTGGCGCGCGTGTGCTCGACGACCTCGCTGCGGTGCGCGCTGGAGTGTTCAGGACGGACGAGCGAGGCGACGTCCACGTGAGCTGTGCAGTTGACGCGTGTGCTGTGGAATAGGAAGAAGCTCCACGGCGAGGTGGAGCTTCAGGAAAGGACGACTTACGTACTCGCTACGGCGCGCCCGGTGACGTCGACCAGGTTCTGGACGACGCGGCCGAGGTTGCCGCTATTCTCCGCAGCGATGCGCTGGTTATCCAGCGTCATCAACTGCACGATGACCTGCTGCAGCTGGTCGAAGCTCGGCGTCTCAATGCCTCCAGCTTTCAGCATGACCTTGGCGCGCTGGGTGTACGCATCGGTTGCGATGACCGCGGCTTGCGCTTCGAGGAGCGTCTCTGCTTTGAGCTGCAGGTGGCGCTTCATCGCGTCGTTCGGGTCAATATCGCCCACGGTAATGCGGGTGACGTGCAAGCCCCACGCTGATGCTTGCTCTCGCGCAAGCTCGGTGAGCTTCTCCTGCAGCGTGCTGCGCGAAGCAGCAATCGCATCGCGGTTCGCCGGCGGGAGGCCCAGGCCGTCGATGCTCAAGCCGAGCAGCTCCTCAACAGAGTACGTCGACACGAGCGTGCGCAAGCCACTGCGAATGAGCGGCGGGATGCGGTTGATGACGTCCTGGTCGCGGACTTGGGAGTACGCGAGCAGGAGCGCGCCCGACTGCCAGCCGAGGAAGCGAAGCCACGACCGCCTGCCATCCAGGTCCTTCCGGGCGATGGCGTAGTAGCCAACGACGCCGCGGACGACGACTTCCACGCCATTCGTGGTCATGATTGTCTCGCGCTGTGACCCAGGTGGTAGGTGGTCTGCGAGGACGTGGAACTCCTCTTCTCGAATATCGTAGACTTCGAAGTCGCAGAGCCACGACGGCCACCGAGGCAGCCACACGAGGCCTTCCGCGAGTCGGTAGGGGAGACGCCGACCGAAGAGTTTCACGAGCCATTGCTGACCCGCTGGAACGCTACGCAAACCCCAGGCAGTGAGGAGTGCAACGAGCGTGAGTAGAAAGATCAGGAATCCCAATGTGTACCTCCTTGTATGTTGCACATGTTGGAACGCCTGACCCTAGCACCCCACAAACCTCACGTCAAGACAAGGAGGTTGGGTACTAGTGGTAGGCATTGACAAATTCGTCTCATCGTGCTACCATGCGGCGTTATGGCCATGGGCTCCTCCTGTGGTTATAGCTCCACCCCAAAGGTGGACGAACGTTGAAAACGAAATAGAGCTATATACAGAAAAGGAGCCATTCATGGCACAGAGAAAGCAGAACGAGCAGAAACCCTCACGGTTTGGGCTCGGAAGAAAAGAGTGGAAGTTCGTCGAGGGAAAGCTCGCGTTGCGCTTGTGGTTTTTTGCACCGCAGGGCAGTGACAGCTTTACTGGATCGGCGTACGGCCAACCCTTCCCACCTACTACCCTGGCAGCCACTGGCCTCACTGCCGTGGAAATTCTCGGGGTGGATGTGAAGATGCCACCTCGGGTCGAAGCCTCGTGCGTGAGTCCGAACGGCGAAGCCCTGACGTTCAGTCAGGACATCCCGGCTGAGCAACCGATCAATACCGAGCAAGTTGAGGTGAAGTGGCGCGACTACAAGGACGGCACTGCGCTGGGCCTGGAGGTCGCGGCACGCGTACTCAATGCAGCTGGTCGGGTCATCCCGCCGGTAACCGTTACGTTCACGTTGAGCAACGGCACATCTGCATCCATAGCAACCGATGCGAATGGCGTTGCCCCGACGACGTTCCCCGGCCTCGAGTACAACCGGACGTACACGCTCACGGTGACAACGCCGTCGAGCGGAACACGTTCGGTGCCCATCACCATAAAGCCCGCGCGGACGGTGAAGTACGACATCATCGAGCTCCCGCTGGAAGAACCCACGGGCGCACCGACGATGTTCATCCTGCGCATCGCCGTGTGGGACGACCAGAAGGGCGTCCCGCTGTGTGGTTTGCGCGTCAACGGGCACGTTGGCCAGGAGTACGATTCCGACGAAACGAACGAGCAAGGTATTGCGGAACTCCTCTTCGAGTTTGACCCGAAGAGCGACAAGACGTACTACCGCATTCTCGTCGAGGATGGGGAAGACACGCGCAGTCACATCACACGCCCGGCACCAACTGGCCCTGGGGTTGAGACAACTGCGTCACCAACGAATTTTCGCGAGGCGTTCCGTAACGCTCGCACTAGGTAGGAAGGAAGAAGAATATGTTTTTCTGGTTAGACTTTAGCAGCTGGTGGTCGTCGATCATCAGCGTTGTGGGGCTCTGCCTCGCAGGACTCGTCGCGTGGCTGGCGCTGTACATCGTGTACCGCCTGATCACCGATAATGTTCACATCCAGCGTCCGGTGCAGCGCGGCACTGCTGTTCCTCCTGCTGCTGGACAGGGTGCGAACCCCGAGCCGCGCGGTTTCATTGGTCGGATGACCGTGAAACTCTGTACAGGCCTTGGCTTGCTGTTGAGCAAGGGCCCGAACGGCAACAACCGGCGCTCAAAGGTATTCCTTGTTTTCCTGACGTTGGCTACCCTGGCATTCATGTTCGGGTACCTGCCCTACGCGTACCGGCACGCGCAGCCGAATAGCTTGCGCGACGCTGTGCTCGTAGAGACTTTCGGCCAGCAACCGCTGTCCGGAACGTCGATGACGCGTTCAGCGTACCTTCCGAATCCCGATGAGTTCTACGGAACGCTGCCGGCGAAATCCAGTAGCACGCCCGTAGTTACCACGACGGACACCGGTAGTACGCCTGTGACGCCGAAGAGTGAAGTGCAGCCGATCGCAAACACCACAGTCGACCGTCCAGCAACGAGATTGCTGTGGCTGTTCTTCTGGGTATTCGCGTGCCTGCCGCTCCTCTGGGCGTGTGCCATTCTGTACGCCGTCCTCTCACTCCGCGAGGAGACGTGGGGTGGTATCCAGAGCGCGGTAGCCAAGCTCCGCGACTGGATTGGCAATATGAATGAGTTCGGCATTCGCGGGCCGCAGAAAGCTGGCGGAGCGCAGGGAGGTTTTACCTTCAGTACGCCCGTCATCATGACACCCAGTGGCGCAGTTGCCGCTGAGCCCGAGAAGGCAAAAGTCGACATGCCGTGGATGAAGATTATCCACTGGCTGAAGAGGAACAGCGGCGAAGTCGTCGCTTCACTCTTCGTGATCGACGAGATCCTGGAGCTCGGCGCCGTACGCCGCAAACACAGAAACCCAAGTTGAGGTAACCATGAACTTTCTGAAGAATATGCCGGGCACGATCATCATTGTGCTCGCAACAATCCTGGGCGTGGTCCTCACGTCCATCATGTTCCCGGAGCGCAGCCAGCTCATCATTACGCTGGGCGTGGTTGCGCTGGTGTGCATCGTTGCTTTCCGCGCACACAAAGTGGCGGGCATCGTCGTTACTGGCGCCTGCATTATTGCTCTGGCCTTCTGGGGTCCGAGCGTTGTGCAGGAGTTCAATCGGGCGAACAACCCGAACGGCACGTTCGCCAGCTACTTCGCGAAAGCGAAGGAGCAGACCACGCGCGCTGGTGCGACCTACAAGCCGGGCGCGGTTGGACAAGCCTCGCTGCTCTCCGGCGTCATGTCCTCAGATGCGAAGCTCTCGGCGAATTTGGATCAGTTCATCATTCGGACTGGTTCCACGATTGCCGACTCGCAGCTGGTGCTGGTGTCGACGCAGGTCGACAGCCTCATGCACGCGGCTAACGTCATCAAGCAGAATCAGGAGACATTCACGAAAATCCTGGTCGCCGGAGGAGTCGTTCCGAACGCGCCGGCCAAGAAAACAGCTGACACCTTGTCGGTGAACGTGGCGAGTACGTCGCCCGCGTCCATCGACATACCCGAGGGGCACGATGCAGTGCTCACTGTGCGGTACGCACGGTACAGCTGCGACGTTGATACCCTCGGCGCTTCGGGTCGGCGGATAACCCCGAACGATTCGAAAGCTAGTTACCCAACGGCGTTCGTCGCGCCGCACCTCTCCGCCTACGCGCTGCTCTACCGCGTTGACGGCGGGCCGTGGAACGTCCTCGACGATGGCATCACCGCCTACGTCAAGGGCGACCTCGACGACGACGTCGAAGTTGAATTCCTGGTCAATGACCGGAAGACAACGTTCGACGACAATACCGGGAAGTGCGTCGTTGGGTACGAACTCGTACCCGTAAGCTACGCATCTCGGTGAAGCGTAGTTCTGTACATTCACGAGGCAGTCTCACCTGAGACTGCCTCTTTCTTTTTCCTACAGAATGTGCTAGAATGCCTTTAGAAACAAAACGTTCGCACTCCAAACACTCACCCCACGCTCTATGCGCACACTCGCTCGCACGCGCGCGCACTTCGTTACCGCCCTGGCAATCAGCGCGGCGTTTTTGGTATTCCCAAACCTCACGCAGGCTGCCTACGGGAGCGTGAGCACGTTCCTCGGCAGGATCTACGCTGGCGATGGCGGAACGCGCACGGCAGCACTCCTCGATTTTCCAGAGGATGTTGAAATCACGAGTGACGGGACATTCTACATTGCTGACACGTACAACAACGTTATCCGAAAAGTAACGCCGTCAGGCATCGTGTCGACGTTTGCTGGGACTGGTGAGTACGGTACTCAAGATGGCGCGGGAACACGCGCGACATTTGCCCTGCCCCGCGGTGTTGCTCGGGATAGCCGGGGGAACCTGTACGTTGCTGACTCGGCGAATAACCGGATTCGAAAAATTGCCCCAGGTGGGACGGTGAGCACGCTCGTCCGGACAGGCTTGAAGAACCCGCAGGGCGTTGTGGTGAGTGGCAGCACGCTCTACATTGCGGATACCGACGCGAATGCGATTCGGAAAGTACCAACGAACGGCGGGAGGCTCACCACGGTGTCCACGCAGGTGAGGAAACCCAAGAAGCTCACGCTGACTGCTGCGGGGAACCTCTACGTTGCCGATAGCGGGTCGTACCGCGTGCTCGAGGTGAACGTGCGAACCGGCGGTGCAACGGTCATTGCAGGGTCGGGCGCAGCTGGCTACTGGGAAGGCGTGGGCAGTGAGGCGCGATTCCGGAACATCTTCGGCGTGACTCGAGATGGGAATACGCTCTACGTTTCGGACGGAGACGGTCTCACCGACTACGTGCGTGCCATTGACCTCACGACACGCGCCACGCGTTTAGTCGCCCAGGATTCCCGCATGCTGGAGGTGAACTTCCCAGCCGGCCTGCGCGTCTACAACGGCCACGTGTACGTCGCGAATGCTGGCATTAGTACGATTCACCGTTTCAACCCAAGTACCGAGCTGGATAAGGAGCAGTACATTGGCTCCACGCGTTTCGGCGACGTGAACGGCGCTGCGAGCAGCGTCCTCCTCGGCCGCCCCTCGTCAATGGCGATAACCTCCGATGGCGCGACGATGTACGCCATCGTGAACAACCACATTCGCCGCATCACCGTGGCTACCGGCGCGACGGAAACCATTGTCGGCGATATCATTGATGGGTACGGGGAAGGCTCGGCGAACCAGGAAACGCCACGCGTGCGCTTCAGCTCGCCGGCATCGCTAGTAGTGAGTCCTGATAACGCTGCGCTGTACGTCGCTGATCGCTGGAACAATCGAATCCGGAAGGTAGACCTCACAGTGACGCCCGTGGTGACGTCGCTCATTACCGGTGCGGGGTTAACCAACTCCACTGGCGCGATGAACAACGGCTACCAGGAGGGCGGGTCGTGCGTGACCGAATCTCTCGGCCAGGCTGGGTGCGCGTACTTCCGCGGACCGCAGGGGATTGCCATCTCGCCGGATGGCACCACGCTCTACGTTGCCGATTCTGGAAATAATCGCATTCGCAGCGTGCGCATCAGCGACGGCCAAACTGCACTCATTGCTGGGTCAACTGCCGGATTCGCCGATGGCACGGGTAGCGCGGCAAAGTTCCGGGCGCCTTCCCGCCTCGCGCTGTCCTTGGATGGCGCAACGCTGTACGTGGCAGACACTGGCAACCATCGCATTCGCGCAATTGCACTCGCTACCGGGAGGGTCACGACGCTCGTGGGCAGCCGGCAGGGTCACGAGGAGGGGCAAGGCGTGAACGCATCGCTCTCGCTCCCCGTGGGACTCGCCATGGGGCCGGACAATCTCTTGTACATTTCCAGCGTGGGCTCGAACCGCGTGACCGTGGTGAACACGGCAACAGGACTGCTCACGCACGTTGCAGGATCATCGCAGCGTGGGTACCGCAACGGCACCTGGCTGCAGGCGCGGTTCAACTCCCTCGCCAGTCTCTCGCTCACGCCGGATGGCACCACGCTCTACGTCGCGGATAGTTGGAATGACATGATTCGAAAGGTAGATGTCGTCGGTGGTCCGAAATTCAGTCAAGCCGCGCCCGTGTACAGCCGGTTCCTGGTGCCCAGGCTCAGGCAAGCCACGAGTGCAACGCAGCGTGCCTACCTGGACATCTTCGGGAAGAACTTCCGGAAT
>JBGSPR010000013.1:0-8785 GCA_041738495.1 Patescibacteria group bacterium | reverse complement strand
GCACGACGTGCACAAGGCGACGCTCGTCATGACCTGCGACTGCGGGACAAGCAATGCCGTGGAAGTGGCGCGCGCGCGGGAGTTGGGGATGGACGTGATCATTACCGACCATCACCACGAGCCCGCCGAGCGACCGAAGGCAGTCGCGCTCATCAACCCGCAGCTGAAAGACAGCGGGTACCCCTTCCCACACCTCGCTGGTTCTGGGGTGGCGTTCAAAGTTGCCCAAGCGCTGCTCCGGAGTGTGCCGCAGGAGAAGGTGAACGGCATGTCGAAAGAAGCGTTCGAGAAGTGGCTGCTGGACTTCGTGGCAATTAGCACGGTGACCGACTTCATGCCGCTCGTTGGCGAGAACCGGACGCTCGTGAAGTACGGTTTAGTTGTACTGCGCAAATCCCCCCGACCCGGCATCCGCGCGCTGGCAGAGGCAATGGGGACCCGGCAGGAGACCTTCGACACCACGACGATTGGCTTCCAGATTGGTCCGCGCTTGAACGCCGCGGGACGCATGGACCACGCGAGTACGGCGTACCGCTTGCTCGTGAGTACGGATGGGGAAGAGGCGCGCGCCATTGCCGCTGCGCTGAACCAATCGAATACCGAGCGCCAGAAGCTCACCGAGACGGTAGTGCAGCAAGCCCGACGAGCGATTGGCGAGGTTACCCCGCAGCGCAAGCTGCTCGCTGCAGTAGGCGAGGGGTGGCCAGTGGGTATCGTTGGCCTGGTTGCCGGGAAGCTCACCGATGAATTCAACCGGCCTGTCCTCGTCATGGCCAAGCACGGGGATGAGGTTGTGGGTTCTGGTCGGAGCATTCCAGCGTACGACATTACCGATGGACTGCTGCGCCACAAGGAACTGCTCGCGCGGTTCGGCGGCCACGCTGGTGCCTGCGGCTTCACCCTACCCGAGGGCAAGGCTTCGGCATTCGTGCAGGGTATGGAGCAGGACGCTGGGCAGCGCATTGCCGATGCAGACCTGCAGAAGAAGTTGCTGGTGGACGCCGTCGTCTCGCTCCCCGACGTGGGGTGGGACTTACTGCGCGTCATCGAGCAGCTGGAGCCGTTCGGCGAGGAGAACCCCAAGCCGCGCTTCCTGTGCAAGGGCATGGTGGTCACCGAGCTCCAGCCTGTGGGGAAGGAAGGCAAGCACCTGCGCATCGTCGTGAACCACGTCGTTCCTGAGCCGCGCACGTTCATTGCTTTCGGTGGGGGAGCCACGTACGGTCGGGACATCACCGTGGGTGACAAGGTGGACGCGGTGTTCGCCGTAGACCGCAACGAGTGGAACGGAAACGCCGAACTGCAGTTGAAGGTGGTGGATTTGCGGCTCTCGGAGTAGCACCCATGCCACCACCACTCCACGTCACGCTCCACACAGACGGCGGCGCCCGGGGGAACCCAGGACCCGCCGCAATTGGCTACGTGATTGCGCGCGAGCAGGAGGTCATTGACGAGCACGGGCAGACCATTGGCGACACCACGAACAACGTTGCCGAGTACACCGCCCTGCTCAGAGGTTTGGAGCGCGCGCTGCAGCTGGGCGCCACGCACGTGGACTGCAAGCTGGATAGCCTCCTCGTCGTAGAGCAGCTCAACCGGAACTACCGGGTGAAGGATGCAACGCTCGCGCAGCTCTTCACCAAGGTGTGGAACCTCACGCACAGCTTCCAACGCGTGACATTCCAGCACATCCCGCGAGAGCAGAACAGCGCTGCTGATGCGCTGGTCAATCGCGCCCTCGACGCGCCCTAATCCATGCTCGTCAACCTCCTCCTCGTCGTTGTGGTCATGGGGGTGGTGCTTGGTATTGCTGCAGCGTGGGTGATCGCCGACCAAGTCATCCGCAGCCCCCGGGAGCTCCGACCGGACGACTGGAAGGCGTACACGCTTCAGCCCGAGTTCGTACGGTTCACGGCTACGGATGGCGTAACGCTCTCCGGCGCCTTCATTCGGGGGCGTCAGCGCGCCACCCTCTTGCTCCTCCACGGGTACGGTCACTCCAAGGTGCAGCTCCTGCCGCAGGCGAAACTGCTGCACGACGCCGGGTTCAACGTCTTCCTTTTCGACTTCCGCGGTTCGGGTGAGAGCGGTGGTGACTTCATTACGTTTGGTGAGGAAGAGCAGCGCGACCTCGCCGGAGCCGTGCGCTACCTGCACAGCCGATCGGACGTTGACCACCAGCACTTGGGTATCTTCGGCTACTCCATGGGCGGGTCGGTGGCGCTCCTCAAAGGGAGCGAGCTGCCCGAGGTGAAGGCGATTGCAGTGGACTCGAGTTACGCGGAGTTCCGGTCGCTCATTGAGGGGAACTTCCGCGCGTACCTCGGTCGCATGCCGTTCTTCCCGCTAGGCACGCTGGTGCTCTACATCATCAAGGTGCGCACCGGGGCGTACCTCCACGACGTGCGTCCGTGGCAGGCGGCCAAGAAAATTTCTAACATCCCGCTGCTCATCATCCACGGTACGAAGGACGCCACCGTACCGGTGTGGGACGCTATGCGGGTGCAGGCGAGCGCGCAGGGGCCCACCGAGCTGCTCCTCGTGCAGGGCGCGGGGCACACCACGACCTACGCTACCGCTGGCCAGAAGTACAGCCGTAAGCTAGTAGATTTCTTCTCCACGCACTTGCTGGAGTAGGTGGAGGGCTCGCCACCACCAAGGTTTTTCGCTACACTGCGGCCATGAAGCTCACGGACGTTCGCAAGAAATTCCTCCACTTCTTCGCTAGCCACGACCACCGCGTGGTGCAGTCTTCTTCGCTCATCCCGCAGAACGACCCCACGGTGCTGCTCACCACCGCGGGCATGCAGCAGTTCAAACCCTACATGCTGGGCGAGAAGGACGCGCAGCAGGACTTCCGCGCGCGTCGTCTGACCAGCGTCCAGAAGTGCTTCCGCACGTCCGACATTGCCGAGGTTGGCGACACCACGCACCTCACGTTCTTCGAGATGCTGGGGAACTTCAGCATCGGGGACTACTTCAAGAAGGATGCCATTGCCCTCGCCTGGGAGTTCGCCACCACGGTCGTGCACCTGCACCCCAACCGACTGTGGGCGACGTACTACCACGCCGAAGCTGGGCACAACCGCAAGAAGGCGAGCGTCCCGAGCGACCTGGAAACTGCAAAGCTCTGGCAAGCGTTCCTGCCCAAAGAGCGCATCGCGGGCTTCGGCATGGACGCGAATTTCTGGGGGCCGCCCGGGAAGTCGGGGCCGTGCGGTCCGTGCACCGAGCTCCACGTCGACCGCACTGGCCAGCCGTGCGACCGGGGCGCCAAGTGCTTGCCGAACTGCGCGTGCGGGCGGTTCGTGGAAATTTGGAACGTCGTGCTCATGCAGTTCGAGAAGACCGACGCCGGGGAGTACCGCGAGCTCAGCCAGAAGAATATCGACACCGGCATGGGTCTGGAGCGGTTAGCCATGGTGCTGCAGGGGAAGGAGAGCGTCTTCCAGACCGACGCGTTCACCGGCATCATTGCAGCAATTACCGCAGACCCGCGCTTCGGCTCCACCGCAGAGGCGCTGGAAGATGCTCGTCGCGAGCGCATTGCCAGCGACCACTTGAAGAGCGCCGCCTTCCTGCGGGCAGATGAGGTGCGGTTCAGCAACAAAGAGCAGGGCTACATCTTGCGTCGGGTCTTCCGCCGCGCTTGCGACCAGTACCTGCACCCCGGCATGCAGTTCGCACCCGTGCTGGATGCCATTATCCGCGAGTACGGCGAGGCGTACCCCGAGCTCGCAGAGAAGCGCGCGGCTATCCTGGAGGACTTCCAGAAGGAGTACGCGAACTACGAGAAGGTGCGACTCATGGACGTGCAGAAATTGGTGAAGCAACTCCCCAAGGATTCGATTCTGGAAACCACACCCGCTGAAGCGCCAGCGTCGCTGGTAACGAGCGGTGCAGCAGATCCGAACCTGCCTGGTCCGTCGCACATCCGCATCACCGGCGCCGGTGCCGTGCAGCTCTTCACCACGTACGGCACGTCCCTCGATCAACTGCGGAGCAAGGGGTTTGTCTTCGATGACGCAGAGTTCGAAGCCGCGCTGGAGGAACACCGCGGCGTCTCGCGCGCGGGCGCCGTAGCCAAGTTCGGCGGTCACGGGCTGAACAGTGCCAGCTTGAGCGAGGAGGAGCGGCAGGTGATGACGCGCCTCCACACGGCCACGCACCTCCTGCACCAGGCGCTGCGTGACGTCCTCGGGCCAGACGTGCACCAGGACGGGTCGGACATCAACCCAGAGCGCTTGCGCTTTGACTTCACCTACCCCGAGAAGCTCTCCGCCGAGCAGGTGCTGAAGGTGGAGGCCATTGTGAATGCGAAGATTGCTGAAGACCTGCCCGTAACCTGGAAGGAAATGCCGCTGGAGGAAGCGCAGGCATCGGGCGCACTCGCGTTCTTCAAGGAGAAGTACCCCGAGACCGTGAAGGTGTACAGCGTTGGTGACTACTCCAAGGAGTTCTGCGGAGGCCCGCACGTGACGCACACTGGGGAGCTGAAGAGCTTCAAGATTGTTTCCGAGAAATCCGTCTCCGCTGGTATCCGGCGCATTAAGGCCACGGTGGGGGAGTAGGGTTACCACCCCGTCCACCTACGCCATGGCTTCGGTGGACACCCCTCCTTCATTAAGGAGGGGAGGCTTCAGTAACCCCCATTTGCCTCTTCCCCTTAGGTAAGGGGGAGCAGAAGAAAATCCCTACCGCCGACATAGGGGGTAATTGCATTACCACCCCGGCCCTCACTTCGTTCGGTCCTTCGGGGTGCCCGAAGGGCAGGTGAGGTGTAACACGAGGCAACCCTTGACACCCCTCCAGCCACCTGGTACAGTCCATCCAGTAACAATTCGCTTTCCTGCTGCTCACGAACTTGTCCCGCCCGGCTGCGCACTAGAACCCCCTTTCAGGGGTAGATGTTGTGCAGACCCCGCACTTCGGCGGGGATATATTTTTTCCCAACACTGCATGCAGCGAACCATCAAAGAACGCCCAAAGGTTGAAGCGCGCGGCGTGAACAAGAAAGGTTTCCTCGAAGTTGAGGGCGTGGTTGAGGAGCTCCTCCCATCCGCTACCTTCCGCGTTCGATTGCAGAACCAGCACGAGGTCCTCGCCCACCTCTCTGGCCGGATGCGCATGAACCGCATCAAGATTTTGCCGGGCGACACCGTCATCCTCGAAATGACCCCCTACGACCTGAAGAAGGGTCGCATCACCTTCCGCAAATGAAAGTTCGATCCTCCGTCAAACCTATCTGTCCCAAGTGCCGCGTCATTCGACGTGGGAAGAAGCTGCTGGTTATCTGCAGCAATCCCAAGCACAAGCAACGTCAAGGGTAAACGCCTATGCCTGCACGCATCGCTGGAATTCTCCTGCCGAACAAGCCACTCCGCATTGCCCTGCGGTACATCTACGGCATTGGGCCCACCCTGGCTGCGAAAGTTGCCAAGCTCGCTGAGCTCGACCCGCAGTCGCGCCCGAATGATCTTTCGGAATCCGAGGTGAACCGCTTGAAGGAGATCATCGAGAAGCAGCACAGAGTGGAAGGCGAGCTGCGCCGCGAGGTGCTCCTCAACATCAAGCGCAAGAAGGAAATTAGCTCGTACTCTGGCATGCGGCACAGCCGTAACTTGCCAGTGCGCGGGCAGCGTACCAAGACCAACTCTCGCACCGTGCGCGGCAACGTCCGCCGCACCATGGGGAGCGGCCGCAAGCCTTCCGCCGAGAAGACCTAACGCATATGGCTGACGACGACAAGAAACTCGACCAACTCTTGGATAGCAACGCCGCCGCTGCGCCCACCGGTGCAGACGCGCCTGGCGCGGATGCCGCAGAAGCGCCCAAGAAGAAGCGCAAACCAAAGAAGGGCAAGAAGTTCGTGCAGCACGGCGTGGCGCACGTCCAGGCAACCTACAACAACACCATCGTGAGCATCGCGGACCAGAATGGCAACGTCCTGGCGTGGGGCTCGGCTGGCGCGCAGGGTTTCCGCGGCCCGAAGAAGGGCACGCCCTACGCTGCCGGCGTGGTCGTGCGCAGCATCATGGAGAAGCTCCGAGACGTGGGCCTGAAGCAAGTGGACGTCCGCGTGAAAGGCATTGGCAGCGGCCGCGAAGCCGCAATTCGCGCGCTCGTTGGCATGGGCTTGACCATTACCTCCATCAAGGACGTGACGCCCATTCCGCACAACGGTGTTCGTCAGCCCAAAGTTCGTCGCGTTTAATACCCTCGTATGGCTCGCCGCATTGGATCTAAACACACTCGCTGCCGCCGCTACGGCGTGAAGCTCTGCGACTCGGCCAAGTGCCCCGTCGTTCGCCGTCCGTACCCGCCAGGGCAGCACGGTCCCAAGGGTACCCCGCGCCTCTCGGAGTACGGCATCCAGCTGGCCGAGAAGCAGAAGGCGAAGACCATCTACGGCTTGCTCGAGCGCCAGTTCGAGAACTACTTCAAGCGCGCTAAGCGCAAGCACGGCAACACCGGGAACATCCTGCTCCAGCTCTTGGAGCAGCGGCTGGATAACGTCGTGTTCCGTCTGGGCTTTGCCACCACGCACAGCCAAGCGCGGCAGTTCGTGAACCACGGACTGGTGAAGGTCAACGGCCGCAAGGTGACTATCCCGTCCTTCAGCGTGAAGCCCAAGGATGCCATCGCCATCGTGGACCGCACGAAGTTCCGCGCCCAAATTGCGGAGCGCTTGAAGGGCGTGCACGACGACCCGCCCGCCTGGCTCACCCGCAACGCAGAGCAGCTCAGCGGCGCCGTCACCCGTCCGCCCGAAGCCACCGACGTCAACCAACCTCTCAACATGCAGCTCATCGTGGAGTACTACTCCCGCTAGCCCCATTACCCATAACGCGTATGGAACGCATCGCCCTCCCATCCAAGATTAGCCTCACCGAAACCGGCACGTTCACCGCCGACGTGGTCATTGAGCCGTGCTACCCGGGCTACGGTACCACGCTGGGGAACGCCCTGCGCCGCGTGCTCCTGTCATCCTTGCCCGGCGCGGCAATTACCGCTGTGAAGATTAGCGGTGCCACGCACGAGTTCACCACCCTGCCGCACGTGCAGGAAGACATTGTGGACCTCATCCTCAACCTCAAGGGCGTTCGCCTGAAGATGTTCGAAGGCGAGACGGCAACCATCATGGTGAAGGCGAAGGGGGAGAAGGCGCTCACTGCCGGAGACCTGAAGTGCCCGTCGAACGTGGAAGTGCGCAACCCTGAGCACGTCATCTGCCACCTCACAGACAAGAATGCCGACGTGGAGATGGAGCTCACCATTGGCGTTGGCCGCGGCTACACGCCTGTGGAGATGCGGGAGAAGGAACGCCTGGACCTCGGCGTGATTGCCGTGGACGCCATCTACACGCCCGTGCGCACCGTGAACTTCCGCGTAGAGAACGTCCGCGTTGGGCAGATGACGAACTACGACAAGGTCACGCTCACCATTCGCACCGACGGCACGGTTTCCCCAGCGGCAGCATTCCGCGAAGCCAGCCAGATTCTCAGCGAGCACTTCCAGCACCTCCTCGCATCGGTTCCTGCAGAAGTTGAAGCCGCGGACGAAGCGGACGCGAAGCCAGCGAAGAAGAAGGCCAGCAAGAAGAAGGACAAGGAAGTCGAAGAGTAATTTCCCGCACATGCGCCACCGCAAGACTCGCCCCACCCTCGACCGCAAAGCCGCACCGCGCAACGCCATGCTCCGCAGCCTGGCGCACAGCATGGTGATGCACGGCCGCGTGACCAGCACGGAAGCCAAGATCCGCGCCGTGCGACCAATTGTGGAGCGCGTCATAACCACGGCCAAGCGCGGCGACCTGCACGCGCGCCGCATGCTCCTGCGCAGTTTTCCCGAAGCCGCGGTGAAGAAGCTCCTGGCAGACATCGCACCGAAGTACAAGGAGCGCGCAGGCGGCTACACGCGGCGCATCCTTGCCCACCAGCGCCAGGGCGACCGCGCGCAACTCGCGATTCTCGAACTCGTGTAACTGTATGCGCAAGCCATCTCCACCATCGACAACCGTCACTATCGACGCATCTGGGAAAATCCTGGGTCGCGTTGCGTCGCAGGTTGCCGCCATGCTGCGCGGCAAGCACTTGCCCACCTACCGGCCAGACGTCATTTCGGGCGAGAAAATTACTGTCACGAACGTGCGCAAGGTCATGGTGACTGGCCGCAAGCTGGACCAGAAGATGTACGCGCACTTCTCTGGGTACCCCGGAGGGTTGCGCCAGACCAGCTTGAAGGAGAAGCTCGCCAAGGACCCCGAAGGTGTCTTCACCTTGGCGGTGAAGCGCATGCTGCCTGACAACCGCACCCGTAAGTTCATCCTCAAGCGCCTCACGGTAAAACCGTAATTCCATGCCTACCAAGTCACCAGCAAAGAAACCTGCCGTAAAGAAATCCGCAGCCAAGAAGCCCGCCGTGAAGAAGGCGCCAGCGCACAAGGCTGCCGTGCACAAGGTTGTGCACGCCAAAGTTGCCGTTGCGCACGAGGCAAAGCCGCACGTCGTGGCAGCGCCAGTGGTGCAGGAGGCGGTGGTCCGGGAGCAGTACAAGGGCAGCGTGGGCAAGCGCAAGACCGCAATCGCGCGCGTGCGCTACTACGCGCTGGGCACAGGGGAAATTCTGGTGAATGGCATGACGCTTGAGAAGTACTTCGGCTACCAGCCGTGGGTGGACGAGGCGAAAGCCGCGCTCACCACCACGGGTTGGGCACAGGGTCGCTGGACCATTAAGTGCCAAGGTGGCGGCAAGCACGGCCAGGCGCACGCCATCCGTCACGGCA
>JBGSPR010000012.1:0-6190 GCA_041738495.1 Patescibacteria group bacterium | reverse complement strand
TTGACCTCATTGATTTCTCCATCCTGCTCTTCTACTGGGCGCAGCGGAACCCGAACCACCCTCGCGTAGACATCAACCGCGATGGTGTGGTGAACATCATTGACTTCTCCATCATGCTCTTCTACTGGACTGCAAAACCCGTATGACCTTGCAACGTGCCATGCTCGTTGGCGTCGTCGCTGCGTGCGCGATCGTGCTCCCACGCGTGGCGCGCGCTTCCATCCTGTACGTCACCCCGGAATCGCAAACCGTGGCGGTGAACCGCACTGCTGTGGTGGATGTACGCCTCAACAGCGAGAACGTGGTGGTGAACGCCGTGCAGGTACGCGTTACCTACAACCCGAAAGCCGTGGACGTCTTAGAGGTGTCCAAAGTTGGTTCGTTCCTCAAGCTCTGGACAGCAGAGCCGCACATCGATCCAGGTGCAGGTGTCATCACCTTCTCCGGGGGCGTGCCGAACGGTAGCTACGTCATCAACGGTCGGCTCATCTCGCTCGTCGTGCGTCCGAAGATTATCGGTACCACCACCGTGAGCGTTGACGTGGGCGCATCCAGCGTGCACGCGAATGACGGCCTGGGTACGGCGACCGCGCTCACGGCAACGCCCGCTCGCCTCGACGCGCAGTTCTTGGGTACCGAGCTGATGATTTCCTCACCCTCCCACCCCGATGAAGATGCGTGGTACCAGAATGCAAGCGTGCAGTTCTCGTGGCCAGCCGTCGAGGGCGCGCTGTACGCCTACGTCTTGAGTGACGACCCGAACGCAATTCCCGACACGCGGTTCGGCGTGCACACAGCTGACGTGTCGTACAGCAACGCGCAGGAAGGAACGCACTTCTTCGCCCTCGCCGAGCGACTGCCGAATGATGGCTGGGGACCTGTGGTCCGGCGTCGCGTGCGCGTCGATCGTAGCGCGCCACTCCCGTTCACCATCCAGCCAACGGGCGACGTGGTGCCGGGGAAGCTCGTACTCGTGTTCGCGACCACTGATGCAATCTCACAGGTCGTGCGCTACCGCGTGCAGGAAGGTGACAACGTCGTCGAGAACGCGTCGAGTCCCTACGTGCTGCGTGACCAGCAGTTCCGCTCGGACGTGCGCATCTCTGCGTTCGATGCCGCGGGGAATGAACAGGTTGCAACGCTCGCTGCCCAGCCGATTGCCGGTGCGTCTCGTCGCGCACCCGTCGGGCTGCTCGCTGGTGGCGCGCTCCTCCTGGTGCTGTGCGCTGGTGCGGTACTCGCCGTTCGCCGGGCACACCGCGCCTGAGCCAGTCAACCCGAAGAAAACGCGCTATACTGGTGTGCATGGAGGTACTCCGTAACATCGCACTTCGCGTCGCTGCGATTGCCCTCGTCACCGCTGCTGTCGGCGCGGGTGTTCCTCAAGCGCACGCGCAGACCGCGAACGGCGCGACGTTGCTCTTCAGCCCGGGTTCCGGCACGTTCACGGTCGGGAGCACGTTCAACGTGTCCATCGTCGTGAATACGGGTGGTAACTCCATCAACGCTGTCCGTGCCGACATAAGCTTCCCCGCAAATCGCCTCCAGGTAGTCAACCCGTCTGCGGGCACGTCGTTCATTTCCATTTGGGTAAATCAGCCTGCGTACTCCAACACGGCAGGTACGATTAGCTTCCAAGGCGGGCTCCCCAACCCTGGCATCAAAACCGATTCCGGTATTGTGAGTACTATCACCTTCCGCGCAACCGCGCCCGGGTCAGCGAAGATATCGTTCAAGGAAACGTCGCAGGTGCTCGCCAACGACGGGCAGGGGACGAACCTCCTCACGTCGCGCGGTGACGCGAACTTCACGCTCAACCTTGCCGCGCCAGAAGGGCCACTCGTCTCCTCACCTTCCCACCCAGACCAGAACGCCTGGTACCAGAACCGGACGGTGGACTTCGCGTGGGACGAAGTGCCTGGCGCAACTGGCTACAGCTACGTCTTCGACCAAAACCCGCGCACCACGCCCCCAGAGCGCGAAGACGCGACCGTCAATCGCACGGCAACCGTGACAGCAGAGCGAGATGGTCGGTGGTACTTCCACGTCCGCGCGCGTGTGGCTAGCTGGGGCGGGACGAGCCACTACGTTGTCTTGCTGGACGCTACCTCACCGGCGGCATTCGTGCCCACGCTGGATCCCGCAGTGCCAGAGCCTGGGCGGAGGCCGGAGCTGAAATTCCTCA
Organism: Patescibacteria group bacterium; assembly: GCA_041738495.1. Lineage (GTDB taxonomy): Bacteria > Patescibacteriota > Patescibacteriia > PEXW01 > PEXW01 > CAIPSZ01. The sequence goes on along the minus strand of JBGSPR010000012.1, from coordinate 4,005 downwards.
CCACCGACGCCATGTCTGGCATCGAGCACTACGAAACCCAGCTCACCGCCCTGGATGATGCGAACCAGGCAACCCCGTTCTTCGTGGAGCAGGTGAGTCCGGTGCGGCTCCCGGAGTTGAACGCTGGTCGCTACCAGGTTATCGTGCGCGCGTTCGACCAGGCTGGGAATAGCGCGGATGGCAAGCTCGAGTTCACCGTTGGCGCGCCAGTAACGAACGCCCCGACGTCTCCGATCACCGATACGCCCCTCTTGCAGAGCACCTACCTGACGAACATCGCGCTCATTGGTGCTGGCGTGCTCGTCGTTGGTCTGGTGCTGTGGCTACTCCTGCACCGTCGTCGCCGCCCGGCTGACGTCATCCACGACATTCAGAAGTTGGAGCAGGAAACTGTTCGGAAAGAATCTGAGCTGCTCAAAACCATTGCCGCAGCGCGGCAACTCGAGCAGTCCATTGAGTCGCAGGTGAACCACCCGGCCCCAGCGAGTCAGCCACCGGATGATCCGCGGAAGAACTTCCTCCCGCCGCAACCCCCGCAGCAATGACGCGACGCACGCTCACCCTCGCGCTCGTTGCCCTTGGGTACTTCCTGTTCGCCCAGCAGGTGAGCGCGGCGAGCTTGGGAGTGTCGCCGTCCAGTGTCTCCATGCGCGTGGGTGAGACGAAGACGGTGAGCCTGACGGTCTCGAGTAGCGACCAAGCGTTGAATGCGAGTCAAGCACGGGTGAGCTTCCCCACCGACAAGCTCCAGGTCGTGGGCGTGAGCAAGTCTGGGCTCTTCAGTTACTGGACGCAGGAACCGTCGTACTCGAATAGCAGCGGAACCATTTCCTTCGGTGGCGGTTTGCCCACCCCTGGGTACACCGGCGGCGCGCGTGCAATCCTGAGCGTGACGTTACGTGCGAAGGCCGAGGGAACGGCGACGCTGCGCTACAGCTCTGGCGTGGTACTCGCGAACGACGGAGAAGGAACGAACATCCTGTCTGGGTACAGCAGTGCGACCATTCGCGTGAGTGCGGCGGCGTCCCCAACGCCGACCCCCGCAACGCCAGCTTCCCCCAGCACGCCCGCGCCCACCATTCGCTCGTCCACCCACCCAGACCAGAACGCGTGGTATAGCACGCCGAACATCCAGTTCACCTGGACGCGGCCGTCGGGGTTCCTCGGTGCCAGCTACGCCTTCGACCAGAACGCGGCCACCGTTCCCGATGATGCCTTGGAGCAGGATACCGGGAGCGCCCAGTTCTCGCAGACGGCGGATGGCGTGTGGTACTTCCACGTGCGCGCGAAGTACGCCGCAGGGTGGTCGTCAACCGCGCACTTCCGCGTGCAGGTTGATACTCAGCCGCCCGCGAGTTTCACCCCGCAGGTGACGCAGGAGGGTGGCGCGCGCAACCCGGCAGCGACGATACGCTTCCACACCACGGACGAAGGGAGTGGAGGTGTGACCTACGCGCTCTCCATGGATACCGGTGCCTTCGCGCCCGCGACGAGCCCGACGACCGTGCAGCAAACGCGCGCCGGGCTGCACCAGTTCACCATTCGCGCGACTGACCGAGCTGGGAATAGCCGCGATGCAGTTGGCGAGTTCACCGTTGAGGGGAGTCCTGCGCCGCGCTTGACGCGCGTGCCCACCGACGTCGCACTCTTCGCTGAAATTGTCGTCGAGGGTTTGTCGCTCGGAACCGACACGGTTATCCTCACTATCGACGGGCGAGAAGTTGGCAGATTCGCAGCGTCGGATGCCCGCATCCAACCCTCCCCCACGCTCGCCATTCCAGACGAACTCACGCTCTGGCAGTTTCGCGCGTCGCCCTTCCTTGCGCCAGGCTACCACGAGCTCTCGGCGCGGGCGGTGAACGAGTACGGCATTGAGAGTCCGGCGTCAGTCCCGGTGAGCTTCCAAACGCTGGGGGATACCGTGCGGATCTTCGGAATCTTCCTCCCCACGTACCCTGTCCTCGGTGGTCTCGTGGTTGTCATCTTCATCCTCGCAGCGGCACTCCTCATCTTGTACGAGCGCTACCGACACTGGCGGCGAGCCGAGAGCTTCAACCTCGATCAAGCCGAGTCAGAGATCAACGCGGAGATTGAGCGGCTCCAGTCCACGTTGGAGAAAGATATCGTTGGCGCTATTCGCACAGCCGTCACCGAGCGTTCCATGCAAGCGGCGACGCACGAGGAAATCCGTCGGGACATTGCGCAGACGCGCCAGCGCATTGACGATCTCATCGACAAGCAATTGAAGAAGGTGAAGCGACGTCGCGCGGCGCGCAAGTAGGTGCGCCGTACACTGGTGGCGTAGCGAACTTGATTTTTTTGTGAAAATGCGCTATACTAGGTAGCGTTCGGTAAAACAAAACCAAAAAAATCACATGCAATCCATCCGCACGCCGCAGCAGAGTATTCGCGTCGCCATAACCTGGCTGGCGTTCTTTGCGGTTACCGCGGGCGTCCTCGCTGCTGCACTGGGACCGAGCACGCCACCGAACTAGACTCACCTTCGCGCGTCACCTTGTGCGCTCGAGGGGCGCTTGCTATACTCGGCTACGACAAGAGACTCGCACCCTATGTACAACGGTACGCGTTTTCGTTTTTATGGCTCAACCTAGCAAAGCTCCAGCCTCGAAACCGACGCGCACCGCTTTCCTCGCGGAGGTGAAGCAACGGCTCGTGCGCGAGTACGACCGGCTCACCAGCCGGCTTTCGGCGTTGGTGGATAAGGGGAAGACATTGTGGCAGGAGCAAGGCGACAAGGAAGATGAGAATGCTTCGGAAGTTGCTGAATTCCAAGACACTATTTCCCTGGAGAAGAACCTCGAGAAGTCTCGCACGGAATTGAGCGAAGCGCTGAAGCAGGTGGAGGCCGGAACGTACGGAACCTGCCAGCAGTGCAAGAATCCCATTGAGGAAGCACGCCTGAAGCTCGTGCCCGGTGCCACGCTCTGCGCGACCTGCGTGAAGCGCAGCCGGGAATCCTAGGAGGTATGCGTACTCGCCTGTGGCCTGCCGTCATCGTCACGGTCGGCGCATTCGTTGTTGACCGCGTGACGCGCGCCCTCGCATTCCGCTCACCGGCGCAAGACGTGCTCCCCGGCGTGCTGCGCAGCGAGCCGCACTTCAACAGCGGCATTGCCTTCGGCATTCCACTGCCGAACGCGTTGCTCCTCCCCCTCCTGGGCATGCTCGTGCTCGGTATCACTGCGGTTGCAACCTTCGCGTACCGTCGACGTTGGCTCGCTGGCTGGTGGGCGTCGTTGCTCATCCTGGCGGGTGCGTGGTCGAACCTCCTCGATCGCTTCTCGTACGAAGCTGTTCGGGACTTCCTCCGCGTACCCCTGTGGCCGACGACCGGCAACCTCGGTGACTGGATGATTACCGTGGGTGCAGTGCTCCTCCTCGTAACCTCCACGCGCCGGCGCCGTTCGTCGAGTGGGTAAGTACGTCGCAGGCTCCCCGTGAGCGCTGCGGCGCTCGCGTATGCCTGCAACTATTCTCTCTGCCACAACCATTGGTATAACCGGTCACGTGGTGCGCGTCGAAGCTGACGTGCACCCAGGTTTGCCGAACTTCACCATCGTTGGCCTTCCCGACGCGGCCGTCCAAGAAGCGCGGGAGCGGGTGCGCTCTGCACTCCGCGCCTCGGGTTTTGCGTTCCCGCACGGGCGAATAACGGTGAACCTTGCACCAGCCGACGTGAAGAAGGAAGGACCGGGTTTCGACCTTCCCATTGCCCTCGCTATTCTCGTGCAAACCAGCCAAGTGCCAGTCGGTGCGCGCGATACCTGCGTGGTGGTTGGCGAGTTGGGGCTTGATGGGCAAGTGCGCCCGATTCGCGGGGTGCTGCCACTCGTGCTCGCTGCCGTGCAGCACGGGTGCGCCGACGTGCTCGTCCCGCCGGTGAACAGCCACGAGGCAACCTTGGTTGAGGGTGCGCGCGTATTCGCTCCAGTGTCACTCGCTGCTGCGGCCGCGCACTGTGGGGGTAGTACGCGCCTCACGGCC
>JBGSPR010000043.1:0-30018 GCA_041738495.1 Patescibacteria group bacterium | reverse complement strand
GTGCACGAAGCAGCCAACGTTGGCGCGAGGAGCACCCTCCCTGGCACGCGCAGGCGGGCGAGCGCGCTGGTGAGCGGCATGCTCAGGGTGACCAAACCAAACGTGGCAGCAACGGAAAGCTGGAACCCAACGCTCCCCCATAGCAACGTTGGGTCGAGGAGGAGCACGAGGAGACTTGCCGCGAGTAGGAGGTTCACCGGTGCCGCGCGCCGGCCGCACGCTACCACGACAGCACCGAGAACAGCCATCGTTGCCGCACGGAGAATGGATGGTTCAACGTTGGTGAATAGGGCGAAGGTGGGCGCCAGGATGAGCGTGAGCGCGAGTATCGCCCGACGCGATCGGACGAGCACGCCGGTGGTGGTGAAGGCAGCGAGGATGAGGGAGAGGTTTGCTCCTGACACCGCAACCAAGTGGGTAACCCCAGCTGTGCGAAATTCAGCGTGCACGGCCGCGCTCATTCCCTCCGTGATGCCCAGGAGCATACCAGCACCGAGCTGCGCTTCACGGTCGGGCATAGCTCGGGAGAGCGCGCGCACGAAACCTTCGCGACTGCGCACAATCCAGTGCGGCTGTGGAGGTTGCCAGGGTACTGCTCCGTACACGTAGGAGGCGAACACGCCAATGATGCAGGCACTCCACAGCCACGCGTGGAGCCGGCAGCGCCATCGAGCGAGCGCGATGATGAGGGAGAAGACGCACAGCACTACTCCAGCGAGTGGTGCGTGTGGCGTACCGACGCTCAGGCCGGTTGCGGTTGCGAGTGCGGTTGTGTAAAGCCAGCGGGAGGGGGTCATGGGAAGACCGTCCGCTTGTCGCTTGTACAGTACCGAGGGATGCGGAGTATGTCAAAACACCTTCTCCGAAGAGAAGGTGTTTTTCAATGTGCGAGCTACCTCACGGTCACGCTCTTCGCGAGGTTCCGTGGCCGATCCGGGTTCAAGCCTCGAATCTTCGCCACGTGGTACGCGAACTGCTGCTGCGGGATGACTGCGAGAATTGGGGTGAGGAAGTAGTCCACCGGCGGCACCCAGATGACGTCGTTGACGCACTGCCGAATACCCTCGTCGCCATCGGTCGCCACTGCCACCACCCGACCGTGGCGGGCGCGGATCTGCTGGACGTTCGTCAGCACCTGCGCGTAGTAGTCATCCTGCTTCGGCGCAATGACCATGGTCGGGAAGCCACCGTCGATGAGCGCGATTGGTCCGTGCTTCATTTCGCCAGCCGAGTAACCAATGGCATTCACGTAGGCGATCTCTTTCAGCTTGAGCGCGCCTTCGAGCGCCGTCGGGTAGTTGATACCACGCCCGAGGTACAGGAAGTTCGGGTACCCAGCGTACCTCTCCGCAATGGCGCGCACGTCGGGTTCGCGGTCGACGAGCTGCGCGGCGAGTTCAGGTAGGCGGTGGATGTCAGCGACGAGCCGGTCAACCCACGCGTCCCGGGGAAGGCCGTGGAGCTGCCGCAGGTAGAGCGCGATGAGCGTGAGGGCGAGCACCTGGTTGGTGAAGGCTTTCGTGGATGCTACGGCAATCTCCAGCCCAGCGTGGATGTACACGCCACGCCCGGTTTTCCGAGCAATGAGGCTGCCGACCTTGTTCACGATACCGAAGCACGGAACCCCGTACCGCTGGATGGTCTCCAATGCTCCCAGGAGATCCATGGTTTCGCCAGACTGACTCAGCGCCCAGAATGCGGTGCGATCACGGAATCGCGGCTGCTTCTGGTTTGCGAGCTCCGAAGCATTCTCCCAGTCAGCGTGAACGTCGGCAACCTCCTGGAACAGGACCTTGCCAATCATCCCAGCGTTCAAGGACGTGCCGGCACCGACGAAACTGTGGCTCAAGGTTGCGGCGAGGATGTCCCCGCTCGCTTCTAGGCCGCCCAGCTTGACCTCGCCGTTCGGTAAGAGTCGCCCGCGAAAACCATTGCGCAGCATTGCCGGCTGCTCGGCGATCTCCTTCGCCATGTAGTGGTCGTGCTCGCCGCGTTCCGCCGACTCCAAGGACCAGGGAATGGTCTCCACCGTGCACGCGACGGGGACGTCCTGCATGTTGACGACGTGGTACCGATCCAGGCTCACCCAGCCGACACAGCCATCATCAATGGTCACCATCTTGTCGGTGTACTCGCGGAATGCGAGTGGGTCCGAGGCGACGAAGTTCCCCACCTCACTCAGGCCGAGCACGAGCGGACTTCCGTTGCGCGCGAAGTAGATGCGCGCCGGGTCATTCTGGAAGAGCACGGCGAGGCCGTAGGTTCCAACAACCCGATCGAGTCCCGTGCGCACCGCTCGCAGCGGGTCACCGTCGTACGCTTCCGCAATCAGGTGCGCGATGAGTTCGGTATCCGTGTCGGAGAGCAGGACGTGCCCGCGCTCCAAGAGCTCGGCGCGTTGCTCTTGGAAGTTGTCGATTGTCCCATTGTGCACGAGGACGACCACCTCCTTGCAGTGTGGCGAATTCACACAGCTCCGATGCGGGTGCGCATTCGCTTCGTTCACGTCACCGTGCGTCGCCCAGCGCGTGTGCACGATGCCAATGGTCTGCCCGAGGTCTTCGAATCCAGCGAGCGACGTCGCGAGAGTGGCGACGTCACCAACGACGCGCTTCACTTCGAGGACGCCATTACGGAAGAGCGCAGCGCCAGCCGAGTCGTACCCTCGGTACTCCAAGCGCTTCAATCCAGCGAGGAGCTTCCGCAGCACCTCAGTACGGCCAACGTGGCCAACAATTCCACACATCAGGTACTCCTTTCGGTTTATCAAAAAAACATTCGACTTTGTATTACGTGAAGACCACCTTACCCCTGGGCAGTGCCGGTGTCAAAGTTCGCTACTTGCCTGCTTGCCAGCGAAGGTACCCCTCCACGAACTCCTCGAGGTTCCCGTTCAGCACGTCGTCGGGATCGGTCGTCTCCACGCTCGTGCGGTGATCTTTCACGAGCTGGTACGGCTGCAGCACGTAGCTACGAATCTGGTTGCCCCACGCTGCCTCGCTGTACGCCCCCCGGAGCGCTTGCTTCTCGTCCTGCTGCTTGGCAATTTCCACCTGGTGCAACTTCGCCCGGAGTATCTTCATTGCCGTCTCGCGATTCTGCTTCTGCGAGCGCTCGTTCTGGCAGCTCACGGTTATGCCGGTCGGCACGTGCACGATGCGTACAGCAGAGTAGGTGGTCTGCACACTCTGCCCACCGTGACCCGAGGAGAGGAAGGTATCCACTCGCAAGTCCCGCTCGTCAATCGGTTGCTCCTCAACGTCCGCGAATTCTGGAAGTACTTCCACGAGCGCGAATGACGTGTGCCGCATCTTCTCGGCATCGAACGGTGAAATGCGCACGAGCCGGTGCACGCCTGCTTCACTCTTCAGGTAGCCGTACGCCCAACGACCACGGACGATGACCGTGGCACTCTTGATGCCCGCTTCCTGACCCTTCGACTCGTCCACCACCTGCGCCCGCCATCCCCGGCGCTCGCAGAATCGCAGGAGCATGCGCAGGAGCATGGCTGCCCAATCCTGCGCGTCCGTGCCACCCGTGCCAGCGTGCACGGCGAGAATGGCGTCACGCTCGTCGTACGGCCCAGCGAGCAGCACTTGGAATTCCAGGGCTCCGAACTGCTTCTGAAGCTGCGCGAACTGCTCGGCAATTTCTCGCTGAAGCTTGCTATCGTCCCCCACCTCGGCGGCGAGGTGCGCGAGGTCGTCCAGGTTCGCTCGCACCTGCTGCCACTCACCTACCTCTCTCCGCAGCGCTTCCGCTTGCTGGCTGACTGCGCGGGCGTGCTCTTGGTCAACCCAGAAATCAGCTTGCGCCATGTGGTCGTCAAGCTCACCGAGCTTCTGCCGGCGCTGGTCGAGGTCAAAGTAACCTCCAAGTCGAAGCAAGCTTCGCCTGGAGGCTGTGGATGGAATCGGTGAGACTTGGCATGGTGCAAGCCTAGCAGGATTACGTGTACTCCTCCAGTGTTGTGCGGATTGTCTTCTCCTCGCCCTTGCTCAGAACCTTCAGGGAAATCGTGTCGCCCGGAACGTGCTTCTGAATCTGCCCAGCCAAGCTGTGGTCGTCGTCGAGCTTCACCCCATCGATTTCCAGAATGATGTCGTTCTCCTGCAGGCCCGCTTTGTCCGCAGGACTTCCAGGAATAATTGCGAGCTCGTCCTGACCCGTGCCACGCTGAATGAGCACGCCGTAGTCAACCGTGAGCTTGTTCGATTCTTGCAGCGCCTTGGTCACCGGGACGTAGCGAACGCCGAGGTAGGGACGCACAACTTTCCCCGTCGCCTTCACGCTGTCGAACACGATTTTCGCCTGGCTCACAGGTATGGCGAAACCAATGAGCTGCCCCTCCTGGCTCACCGCGGTATTCACACCCACCACCTGACCCGCTAAGTTGAGCAGCGGGCCGCCAGAGTTGCCAAAGTTGATTGCGGCATCGGTTTGTATGACGTCTTCCAGCGTCTCGGCAGACTGTCCGTTCCCGGCTGTCACGCGCCGCGCGAGCCCCGAGACGACGCCCTTCGTCACCGTATTCCGGTACCCGAGGGCATTGCCAATGGCAATCACCGTCTGGCCAGTTTGCAGCGTAGACGAATCGCCGAATTCGAGGGGGGTGAGATCCTTCGCGTCTATCTTCACGACAGCGAGGTCGTTCACCGGATCGGTTGCAAGCACAGTCGCATCGTACCGCTGATCGGTGTTGAGAATGACCGTGTAGTCAGCCTCATCATCTTCCACGACGTGCTTGTTCGTCACGATGTACCCATCCGCGCTCATGATGAAGCCTGTACCACTGCTCACCTCCTGCTCACCGTTGGGCACTTGCGGCACGCTGAAACCAAAGAAGTCTTCGAAGGGTGAGAAGCTACGCCCACGCTGGTTGTACACCTTGCTCAAATCTTTCGTCGCAACGATGCTCACCACTGATCCCTGCGCCTTCTGCACCACGTCGATGGTTGCAGATTCTTCTTCAACCTGCAGCGTGGCGTTCGTCCCGCTGGTGCTGGACGCGCTCGTGGTGGATTCTCGTGAGAACCACGAGCCCACTCTGCCAGTAACCACCGCCCCAGCAACGCCGCCGCCAATTGTCCCGAGGAGCAAGCTCAGAATAACAGCTGCCGTCAGCGTTGACCGCGAGAAGAGCTTCTCCGTTGGTGGTGGTGGAAGGGTATCTGGCATAGAACGTTAGGATGTATGGCGAACAGTTGGGGTAGTATACCACAGCCTGTAGTAGCCGTGCCTCAACAACGCAACGTACCCTACGGTAGGTGCACAAGCTGAAGAAAACCTGAAAACATTCTCCCCGCTCTTTCAAGCAGCGCCATTCACGTTCTGGTTCACCGTACTACTATTCGTGTTCGTGCTCTGCGGCTGCGCGCGGAACAAGTCTTCGAGGGAAACGAACTGGTAGCCATCTGCTTGGAGTGCGCTCACGATGCGCGGCGTGACCGTTGCAGCGAGATCGCTCCCAGCGTGGAGGAGGATGATCGCACCAGGCCGGACGTACCGCTGCACCCGCTGGAGCACGCTCTCTGCGGTTGCCGTACTCTCAATGTCTAACCCATCAACCGTCCAGGTAATGCCACAGTACCCCGCTTCGCGCGCTGCCGCGAGGGCTTCCACAGTGCTGTCGCCGTACGGGATGCGGGCGTACGGCTTGGTACTCACGCCGGTAACCCCACGCACCAGATCCTCGGTTGCCTGGAGCTGCGCTTGAACCTCTTTCGGCGTGAGCGTGGAGAATCGAAGGTTATCGTACGTGTGGTTGTAGACGGCAAAACCAGCAGCGTGAATGCTCTCCACAGCTCCCCGGTCGCTCTCCACCAACTTCCCCGTCACGAAGAATGCTGCGGGAACGCTCGCTGCCTGCACCGCGGGAATGGTCTTCGCGAGGTCTCCTGGCAGCGTCCCAACATCGTAGGTCAGGGCAACGATTTTCTGGGTCGTCGCAGCACCGCTAAGGACTCCCGTGCACGAAGCGGTTGTGAGCGCCGGGGGCCGACTGGGTGCAGCGGTCGCTGCGTTCGTGTTGACCTGGGGGGTATTCGCGTTCTCCACCCGCTTCCCCGAACGCACGTACGCGTACACCAATCCTACGATCGCTAGGCACACGATAATGACGAGGAGGGGGCGACTCCCCTTCCCGCTCCTGCGCGGTGACCCGAATGCTGGCCCAGAACCGGGCGTGAAACGACGGTAATTCCGCATGGCCGCTAGTGTACTGCCAGGCGAGGAGAAAGGCAACGACCCCAGGTGGTGGAGCCGTTACGTGGAGAATTGGAAGTACGCCTACGCCTGAACCATGCTACGCGTCCGGCGACGCTCCAACTGCAGCGCGAGTTCAGCGACGCCGAAGAACACTGCGACGTAGAACAAGTCACCTGCCAAAGTATTTCGGAAGAACGGGACGCCCATAACGTACGCCTCCAGTAGACCCGAGAAGTTTCGGGGGTACATCCCCATATTTCCAGCAAGCCAGACGCCGAAGTTCGTGAGCAGGAAGAAAACCACTGACCCACTCAGCGCGCCGAGCGCCACAGTGGTGAAGGTCTTCCGGCGGCGCACTGCCCAGCCGATGAGGCCGATGAGGATCATCCCACTCCAGGTGAAGGCAACGGTGCTGTGCATCCCGAGGAAGACATCGGAGAGGATCATGGCTACCAGCGGAACCACGAGCGAGGCGCGCTTACTGAGGTAGACTCCACTGAATAGTGCAATCGCGGCGATCGGCGCAAAGTTTGGCGGGTGCGGCAGGAACCGTGCCACGACGGCAAAGCTCACCAAACCGAGAGCGATGAGGTTCGTGGACGTGAGGAGTGATCGGAGGCGCATGGTGCGTAGCTTAAAACGAAGTGAGCTTCCACTCAATGCTCTCTGCTGAAGTAGTGGTGTAGGCGCCGGCGCCAACGCTGGCCGGAGTACCGTTCACTGTGAATTCCCAGAACGCACTATTTCCTGCCTCCACGCCATTAATTCCAGTCACGTACTCCCCAAGGCTACCGGACGTCTTGGTGGTCGTGTTCGGGTAGGCAGCCTTCAGGAGCTCAAGCGCGGTCTTCCCATCCTGACCCTGGTACGTAAATGTGAGCGCAGCATTCGCGTTCTGAAGAGCACTGGCGTTCTGGGTCTCGCTACTGTCGTTCGAGGTGTTGGTGTTCGCGTTGTCCTGACTCACCCACGACCACACGCTCAAGCCGAGGGCAGCAACGACGAGGATGGCGAGCCACCAAAGCGAGCGCGATGAACGGTGGATTGTGGGTTTTTGATTTTGAACTGGAGGAATCGATTGCGGTTGATCCATAGAAAATTTGACTAGGTACGAAAAGCCTACGACCTCAGGCAGTCGCAGGACATGTTTCCATCCTTGTTCGACCTTTTCCCGAAGGATTTGTCTTCATCCGCCGAAGAGGCGGATAGGCGTCGGACTCCCCTGCACCCATTACTGGGCCGGGATACCGTGGCGGGACCGTGCTGGATTCACACCAGCTTACCTGCTTGGTTGTCAAAGCTCACTGACTATAGCACCAGTCTTCCCTTAGTCGCAAGACGCCCCGAGGAACACGGTACCGTGAAGGTGCCACTGCGACTCCAACCTCTAGTAATCAATCCCCTTCACCGCGATGAAGCCCTGGTAGTACGGGTGCTTCACCATGCGCATGTCCGAAACGAGATCGCACCGTTTGAGGAGCGCGGGGAACCTCTGGTGGCCGGTGAGCACGAGGTGGACGTTCTTTGCTTTCGGGTGGTGGCGGCGCTTGTCCAGGAGCGCAACGAGCGCTGACACAGGGAAGAGCTTCTGCTCCAAGCAGGAAATGACTTCGTAGAGGATGACGAGGTGGAAGGCGCCCGATGCAATGTGGGTCCACGCGCGATCCAAGGCCTGACGCGCAGCTGCCTGGTGTTCCCGCACGTCTTTCCGATCCCCGAGGATGCCAACGAAGCCTTCCCCGTGCACTTCCACGGTGGCGCCGAGCTTGCGGAGTGCTTCCCGCTCACCCGATGGCCACTGGGGGCTCTTGAAGAACTGGAAGAACAGCGTCTTCCAGCCGTAGCCGAGCGCGCGCGTGGCCATACCAACGGCAGCAGTTGTCTTCCCCTTCCCATCGCCGACGTACGCGACGGTTAAACCGCTGGGGAAGGGGCGCAGGCGTTTTGGAACAATGCGCTTGGGAGAACGAACCATGACATGAAGGGTACCGTAGACCTGGAAGAAAACACAACTCCGCTGAGCCGGAAGGCGGCTCACGACACCGCGCGAGCATCCTGTGTATGCTCCTCACGGACAGAGCCTTGACATGAACCGAACCTCGTGCTACAGTACGCGGTTCACCATTTTCACACCACCACAATGGATAACCTCTACGCGCACGCCGAGCGCCTGACGGAAGATCGGCCAGAGCTCAACGCTCTCGAAGTCATCCAGGCACTGGCGCAGCTCAACAGCGAGCTGGACAAGCACCAAGACGCCGAACGTGCGTAACCCCCAACCCCCGCTCTGCGGGGGTTGTGCGTTAACCGTGGGGTGTCTATAGTGAGGCTAAATGTAAACCGCAAACGATCGAGGGCGTACGCATGGATCGATCCGCTTTTCGTACGTTGTGCGAGAATGCAAACACCAGCGATGCCAGCATCATGGCAGCAATCATGGAATTGAAGCGCGGTGGCGCAATTTCTCGTGAAGAGAAAGACGCCATTGTGCACATCCTCGTGCAGGCGAACCGCCACGAACTGGCGAAGAAAATAACCCGGTACCGAAAACGGCACCGCGGAACCAACCACGCACCAGACCCCCATCACGACTGATGGGGGCTCTTCTTGACACGGACACACTCCTCCGCTAGAGTTGCACGTCCACTGCTCTTCGATACCACCAACTACGCATAGGATCGATAGTTGCCATTCGCATAGGACGCGCCACAAAGAAAGGCGCTCGAGTATGCGAGTTCACTACACGCTCACGCTCGTGAAGGTCGTGATGCACGGCCGTCACTGGGACCTACTGGAAATCCGCTGGGATGAACCGCGAATTCCCAACGCCCCGTACGCGATCCCGCTCGCCTGGGCCGCTACCCGCGAGTACGTGCTCCGTATCATTCCGGGCATCTCTGCCCTGGAAGATGCACACCTCGAAATTGCGTTCCCCTGAACCCCTCCTTCTTGCCCTCCACCACGGTGGAGGGCACTTCTTTGCCGTGCGCCAGCGCTGCACTCGCATTTGACACGACACGCACGCCGCCTCATGCTTAGGGAAACACAAACCTTGGAGGAAGCATGAACATTGCCACGTTTTCGCGGAAAGTGAGTGCCGTCCCCCAGCAAGCAGAGGATCGGGAAGCACGCGTGTTCGCGCTCTTCGAGCAGTGCGTCAAGAAGAACGCGCACGACCCCGACGCGATCGTTGAGATTACGTACACGGCGCTTGACCACTTGGACGTGCACCCCATTTTCATCAAGCTCCTGCAGACGCCCGGCACCTCCTGCCAGCACTTGAACTACCTGTTCTTCTGCCACATCTTGCAGGACGTTGCGCCCGAGGCCTTTCCGGAACTCTTCCGGATCATTGCGGCAACGCGCTACGACGTCTTCGAGTGCATCTGCACGAAAATGGCGCTCATGGAGTGGGCAATCCGGGAAGCGCCCGACGTACCCGCGCTCATCAAGAGCCCCGGCTCCACCTGCTGACCCCGACAAACCACGTCACCTGACGTGGTTTTCTCTTTCCCGTACCACCTTGACATTTCTAGGGTTCTTGCTAGGGTGGCCAGTCAACCAGAAACCGAATACGCACCCTACACGGAGGTTTTCATGAAAGGTTTCAGTGCATGGATGGATCGTGCGGGAGACAGCCCGCACGTGCTCAAGCTGGGCATGATTTTCATAGCCACGGCAATGGCGGCGCTCATCGGCGCCATGATCGGTCTCATCTTCAGCAAGACGGCGGGCATGTGGATGGCCGGCATCCTGGCCAGCCTCGTGCTCCTCAAGTGCCTGGCCAACTACCGGAACTTCTGGGAGTTCGCCGGACCCAGTCTGGAAGGTGAGCGCGTTCCGGCTCCGCCTCGATACTCGATCCCCCGAACACCTGTTCCTGTCCGCGTGCGCAAGTAGCGCACATTCCCCGAGGGCGAACCACCTGGTTCGCCCTCTTCCTGTTGACAGCATCGCGGTATGCGCGGTACGGTCTTCAGCAACACAGAACACAACGCACCAAGGAGGATAGCCATGGAGTGCAAAACCTGCGCGTCGCTCGCCGGCACGCACCGCATCTCACCAGGTGAGGTCATACACAACGGCGAGTACTGGGTGCTGGAGCACACCTACCCAGTGAAGGTTCGTGGATGGCTGGTGCTGGTGCTCAAACGCCACGCCGCCGCGCTGCACGAACTGACGATCCAAGAGTTCTCAGAGTTCCAAGAACTCACGCCGAAAATTGTCGCCGTTCTCCACGCGCACTTCAGCTGCACCAAGGAGTACGTTCTCTGCCTAGCCGAGGCTCCGGGGTACGAGCACGTCCACGTACACTTCATCCCCCGAGCGGCCGACCTGCCCGCGGAATTCCGTGGGTCGAGAATCTTCGGCCTCATCGGCGTGGCCGACCCCCTACCGCAGCACGACGTGATAGAACTGTGCACAGTTCTGCAGCGTGCATTCTAACCCGCAGCACATTCTGCAAGAGCGACCCATCCGGGCCGCTCTTCACCATTGACATACCACCAATTTCTGGTAGACTCTCGGACTACCACCACACAAAACGAAAGGGAGGCTATGCTGGTACACGTCCTTGCAATACTTGCCGGGACAGTACAAGTCCTGGGATTCATCGTCTACTTTAAAAACGTCCGAGCGAGCCAAACTCAACCGAACACCTCAGCCTGGCTACTGTGGGTGCTCATTGGGACAGTGAATGCTGCGAGCTACTACAGCATGCCGCAGGTTGACTGGGTAAAGGCCTGCGTGGCAATTGTGAATGCCCTCTGCTGCGTAAGCTTCGCTACCTACGCCCTAGCCAAGGGCAAGTTCAGTCGGCTGTCGGCTTTTGAGTGGACAGCGACGCTCATTGGGATAGCGGCTATTGCATGTTGGTACGCTACGAACAATGCGCAAGTAGGGAACACAACTCTCCAAGGTGCGTACCTTCTTTCTTTCGCCCCGCTATACGCTTCACTCTGGCGCAGCCCGCAGAGAGAGCGGCCTCTCAGCTGGCTACTCTGGACGACGTCACATCTCATCGGCGTGTGCGTCGTCATCATTGCCTGGAATGGGCACCTGCTCGACCTCCTCTACTCTGGCATGCAGGTTCCGCTGGATCTCGGGGTCATCCTGCTCGCGAGACGCAAGAAAGCGTAAAATTAAGAGCGGACCTCCCTGGTTCGCTCTTTTTTCATTTACTTTTTCACAATGTGTAAAATTTCATCAACCACACCAGCCAAATTCTTATGCACGTCCGTATTCCAGAAACGGATAACCCGAATACCAAGACCTTCTAGGTATTTCTGCCGCTCCGCATCATAAGCTTCCGCTCCTTTCCCAATATGCGTTTCTCCATCTACTTCAATAGCTAATCGTCTTGCAGAACAGTAGAAGTCTACAACGTACTTCCCAACACTAACCTGACGGCGAAATGTGAGCCCAGCAACTTGCTTACGACGTAACTGCTGCCAGAGGATGTATTCCGATTTTGGTATTGCATTCCGCAACGCCCGTCGCTTGGCTTTTTCTGTACTTTGGTTGATGAGTTCAGTCATGGCTAAAGTATAGTCTACTCCACCCCAACCCTCCCCTTAGTAAGGGGAGGGAGGAAGCTGATCTCAACAAAACCCCCTCCTTACCAAGGAGGGGGCAGGGGGAAGTTGAAAGTATAATCTATGAACACCCCGTGGTCTCGCCGCAGTCCAGACAGAGAATGCAGGTGCCGTTGCGCTTCATCTTCATGCTCCCGCAAGCAACGCACTGGTCGCCGGTGAAGCCTTGCTGCCGTGCTTCGTGCTTGGCTTCCACTTGCTCCATGCCAAAGCTCACATTGCTCTTCACGGCTTCCTTCTGCGCGCTGGTCTGCACGGTGATGGGTAAGGTCGCTTGCTGCACCGGTGCGGGCGTGTGCAGGTCGGTTTCGTCCTTCTTGGGTTCGGGTTTGATGTGCACCAGGTCAGTGCGGCCCATGTACTCGAAGCCCAGCACGCGGAACACGTAGTCCAGGATGGACGTAGCCATCTTCACGTTGTCGTGCCCCTGCACGGGTCCAGCGGGCTCGAATCGCGTGTAGGTGAAGGTGTCGACGTACTCCTCGAGCGGGATGCCGTACTGCAAGCCCTTGGAAATGGAAATGGCGAACATGGAGAGCAAGCTGCGGTACGCCGTTCCCTCCTTGTACATGTCCACGAAGATCTCGCCGAGTGTGCCGTCTTCGTACTCCCCAGTACGCAGGTACACCTTGTGCCCGCCCACGTAGGCCTTCTGCACGAAGCCGTGCCGCTTGTTGGGCAGGGCTTTACGAATGGCCAAACCTGCGGCGTGCGCAGCCGCGGCGTCGCTCACCTGCTTCGGCGTCACCTGCTCATTCACCTCTTCCTCCTTCGTCTCGGCCTGACCCAACTCGTCGAGACCCGAGAGGCTGTTGAGCGGCTGCGAGAGCTTAGAGCCATCCCGGTAGAGCGCCACGGCCTTGAGCATGTACTTCCAGCTCTTCTGGTACGCCGCGTCGATATCCTGGAGCGTAGCTTCGTTGGGCATGTTGATGGTCTTGGAGATGGCGCCCGAGATGAACGGCTGGGCTGCGGCCATCATCTTGAGGTGCGCCTCGTACGGGATGTACCGCGTACCCTTCGCCCCGCACTTGTTGGCGCAGTCGAACACGGGCAGGTGCTCGGGCTTGAGGTGCGGCGCACCCTCGATGGTCATGGTGCCACACACGTACTCGTTCGCCGTTGCAACGTCCGCATCGCTGAAGCCGAGGGCCTTGAGCACGTTGAGCTCGCGGTCTGCCAGCTGATCATCGGTGAGTCCGGCACGCTTGAGCGTATCCTCACCCAGGGCGAACGGCGTGAAGGCGAAGCGAACGTCGAAGGCGGTCTTCAAGTTTGCCTCCACTTTAGCGAGGTCGGCTTCGGTGAAACCCTTCTGCACCAGCGCCTCGGGGTTGATCGTGGGGCAGCCCTGCAGCGTGCCGTGACCTTTGGCGTAGTCCTCAATATCCCGCACCTGTGGTTCGGCGTAGCCCAGGCGGCGTAACGCCGTAGCCATGGACTGGTTGGCGATCTTGAAGAACCCGCCGCCCGCCAACTTCTTGAACTTCACGAGCGCGAAGTCTGGCTCGATGCCTGTGGTGTCGCAGTCCATGATGAGGCCAATGGTGCCCGTCGGGGCGATGACCGTCGTCTGGGCGTTGCGGAAGCCGTGCTGCTCGCCCAGGGTGATTGCCCGATCCCACGCGTGCTTGGCCGCCTCACCCAGGTAGGGCGGGACTGCCGTGTGGTCGATGCCCTGCGGGGTAATGCTGAGGCCTTCGTACTCGTCGGCTGGCGCGTCGTGCGCTGCGCGGCGGTGGTTGCGGATGACGCGGAGCATGTGCCGCTTGTTGCGCTCGTACGCGGGGAATGGCCCGACGACGCTCGCCATCTCGGCGGACGTAGCGTAGGACTCGCCGGTCATGATTGCCGTGAGCGACCCGGCAATGGCCCGTGCCTCATCGGAGTCGTACGGGATGCCCAGGGTCATGAGCACCGTACCGAGGTTCGCGTAGCCCAAGCCGAGCGTGCGGTAGGCGTAGCTACGGCGGGCAATCTCCGCGCCCGGGAATTGCGCCATGAGCACGGAGAGCTCGAGCGTGACTGTCCACAGCCGAATGCTGTGGCGGTAACTATCCACGTCGAAGTGGCCAGCGTCCGCATTGAGGTACTTCGCTAAGTTCATGGAGGCCAAGTTGCACGCGGTGTCATCCAGGAACATGTACTCGCTGCACGGGTTGGAACCGTTGATGCGGCCGTCTGCCGGACAGGTGTGCCACTCGTTCACCGTGGTGTCGAACTGCAAGCCCGGGTCGGCACACGACCACGCCGCGTAGGAAATCTGATCCCAGAGCTGACGCGCGGGAATGGTCTTCACCACGTCACCCGTCACACGGGCGGTGAGGTTCCAGGGCGCGTTCACCCGTACTGCATCCATGAAGTCGTTCGTGACGCGTACGGTGTTGTTGCTGTTCTGGCCCGACACCGTTGCGTACGCTTCGCCTTCGAAGTGCGTGTCGAGCACGGGGAAGTCGATGCTCGCCCTCCCCTGACGCACGAGGTCGAGCACGCGCGCGATGTAGTTGAGCGGGACGTCGCGCTGCACTGCCTGCTGCACCACGGCCTTCAGCTTTGGAGACTGGGTAATTGTCGTGGCGCCCTCGGCGTGCGCCGTGGACATGATGTCGTTCAGGTACTTCGCATTCACCTTGCTGCCAGTCACGAGGTCGGCGACCTTCTGCTCTTCCTTCACCTTCCAGTTAATGAATTCTTCAATATCCGGGTGGTCGACGTTCACGATGACCATCTTGGCTGCCCGACGGGTCGTCCCACCGCTCTTGATGGCGCCTGCGGCTTTGTCGAACACGTGCAGGAAGGACATCATACCCGAGGACGTACCGCCGCCCCCGAGCTTCTCCCCGCGAGCCCGCAAGCTGGAGAAGTTGCTCCCCGTGCCAGAGCCGAACTTGAAGAGCCGAGCCTCACGCGTGACGAGGTCGAAGATGCCGCCCTCGCCAACCAGGTCGTCGTTGACGCTCTGGATGAAGCACGCGTGCGGCTGCGGGTGCGTGTAGGCGTCTTCAGACTTCACTACCTCGCCTGTCTCCGGCACCACGTAGGAGTGGCCCTGCGGTCGGCCGGTGATGCCGTACGCCGTGTGCAGCCCGGTGTTAAACCACTGGGGCGAGTTCGGCGCACCCATCTGGTGGATGAGGAAGTACGCCATCTCATCCTGGTACGCCTGCGCGTCTTCCGGGGAGGCGAAGTACCCGTACTGCTCCCCCCACCAGCGCCAGCACGCGGTCATGCGGTAGGCCACTTGCCGCGCGCTCTTCTCCGAACCCGTGACGATGTTCCCCTGGCTATCCAGCACCGGCTGGCCGTGCTCGTCCAGGACGGGAACGCCCGCTTTACGGAAGTACTTCTGCGCCAAAATGTCCGTCGCCACTTGGGACCACGTCACCGGCACTTCGACGTCGGTAATCTCGTACAGGATGCGACCGTCCGTGCCCTTGATGATGGAGCTCCGCTTCTCGTACTGCACCTGGTCGAGCGGATCTGTGCCCGCCGTTGTGTGGCGACGAGTGATGCGCAGGCCGTTTGCAGGGTAGTGCGGCGTGGTAGCCGTTGCGGTGTCACGGAGGGTGGTAGCCTGCGGCATGGTGCAGTGTGGTTAGTGCGGAGGTGGGGTTGCTGAGGGGGTGGGCTATCGCGTAGTACGACGGCGGCGGGGTGCAGCGGGCTTGAGGAGACCTTTGAGCTCCCGCTGGAACGTTTCCACATCTTTGAATGACCGGTACACCGAGGCGAAGCGGATGTACGCGACGTGGTTCGCGCGCTTCAGCTGCCGCATGACAATCTCGCCAATCGCCCGAGAGGTAATCTCCTGTCGCCCGCTCATCTGGATATCCCGCTCAATGCGGTTCACCAAGCGCTTGAACTCGTCCTGGGTGATGGGCAGCTTCTGGAAGGAACGCCGGAGCCCAATTTCCAGCTTCTCGCGGCTGTACGGTTCGCGGCGGCCATCTCGCTTCACGACGGCGAGGTTGAGAATTTCAACCTCCTCAACGGTGGAGAAGCGGAAATCGCAGCGAGCGCACTCCCGTCGGCGACGAATGGCCATGCCCTCCTCCACGAGGCGGGAATCCATGACGCGGGTATCCGATGTATGGCAAGCGGGACATTTCATGAGCGTGCGTAAGGCCGGACCCCACGCTGGTGGGGCCACTATCGTACACCGATGCAAGCGCGCCGCCAAGATCGCGGTGCCGCGAGGCGGACGTGGTGTTCATTTTTGTAAAGAAGCGTGGTGACAAGCGAGTCACGCTCCCCCCACCGGGTGGTGGGGCTAGGGCCCAACGCCCTAGTTCTGCTCACGGCCGAAATCTCGTTGTGCGAGGTTCGGTACGGAGCACTAGATGTAGTGTTACTAATGGGCAGTATACCACTACATGTAGTGTTGTCAAGAACACGACAAATTCCGCCGTGCGATTTTCACGCGTCCTGGCGGGGTTTTCTCTGTGTCGCTTAAGAGCGGTGATGCCGACACTGCTCTTCCCCTGTGGAGATCGTTACACTCGGAACCGTGGTAGACGCGCCCGACCCCACATGGGGTTTACATCATCTTCCGACGAATGAACGCTGGAATTTCCAGGTCTTCCTCTGGCTTCTTCGGTGCGTCTGGTTTCGGAGCAGGCGTAGATGGTTCAAATCGCGCGGGTGCTGGCCGCGGTGAGGGCGCTGGTGCTGGCCGCGGAGCTGGCTTCCGGTCTGAGTCCTTCACCGGCTCGTTCACTTCGAAGCCAGTTGGTGTTTTCTTCTTCGCTGGTCGCTGCACTGGCGCGCCGCCCTTCCCGAAACCCGTGGCAATGACGGTAATGCGCACCTCGCCTTTGAGCGCTTCGTCAATAACCGTACCGAAGATCACCTTAGCATTCGGATCGACCGAGGCGGTAATGACGCGAGCGGCCTCGTTCACCTCGTACATGCCCAGGTCGGGGCCACCGGTCACCGTGAAGAGAATGCCCTTCGCGCCGTCAATGGAGAGCTCGAGGAGAGGACTATCAATTGCAGCCTTCGCCGCATCCACGGCACGGCTCTCGCCCGTCCCCTTCCCAATACCCATGAGTGCTGAACCGGCATCTTCCATGATGGACTTCACGTCTGCGAAGTCGACGTTGATGAGCCCGGGAATGGTAATGAGTTCGCTAATGCCCTGCACACCTTGGCGCAACACTTCGTCCACTGTGCCGAACGCGTCTAAGAGACTGGTCTTCTTATCGATGATTTGCAGGAGCCGATCGTTGGGGATGGTGATGAGCGTATCCACTCGCTCCCCGAGATCGCCCAAGCCACCATCTGCAATACTCTTACGCTGCGCCCCCTCGAAGGCGAAGGGCTTGGTGACGACGGCGACGGTGAGCGCACCAACATCCTGGGCAATTTCCGCAACGACGGGTGCGGCGCCCGTGCCAGTACCGCCTCCCAGGCCGCAGGTGATGAACACCATGTCCGACCCCTTGAGTGCCTCGTGAATCTCATCCTGGCTCTCCTCAGCAGCTTTCCGGCCAAGCTCGGGATCCATTCCTGCTCCCAATCCTCGCGTGACCGTCTTCCCGACGTGGATCTTCGTTGGCGCCTTCGAGTGGTGGAGGGCCTGTGCATCCGTGTTGATGACAATGAACTCCACCCCGCGAATTTTCGAGGTGATCATCCGATCAATAGCCGAGCCGCCAGAACCGCCTACGCCAACGACTTTAATTTTCGCAAAGGTTTCGATGTCTGGCTTAATCTCCATAGTGCTTCTGGCCATTGCAATTACGAAGTTAGGTGCTTCATCCAACCGCGAATTTTCCCGAGGACGACGTTGACGGTAGAGAACTTCGAGGTTCGGTCGCCGCCGCCTTGCTGGAGCGCTGCGCCCCAGGCTGCAAGCCCAACAGCAGTAGCGTACTCCGGCTCGTGGACCTTGTCGATTGCGGTTATGATGTTGCTCGGCGTACCCACTGCAGCAGGAAGGCGGAACTCGCGCTTCGCCACCTCTACCAGCCCAGGAAGCTTCGCGCCACCGCCAATGAGGACGACGCCAGCAGGGAGCAGGCCAGAGCGGTCAACTTTCTGCAGCTCCTTATCGACCATGTTGCAGAGCTCCACGACGCGAGCTTCGATGATTTCGGCGACGTGCTTCCGCGATACCACGCCCGTCTCCTTGGGATCCAGCTCGGCGAGGTTCACCTCGTCCCGCTTCCCCACCTCTTCTGGCATGGCCGTGCCAAAGTCCAGCTTCACGCGCTCAGCCACGTCGATGGAGGTGCGCAGGCCAATGGCGATGTCGTTGGTGATGTGCCCAGCACCCACCGGAATAATAGCGGTGTGGAGCACGTCCCCCTCCTCGAAGACGATGAGGCTGGAGGTGGAAGCACCGAGGTTGAGGAGCGCGACGCCAATGTCCTTCTGTCGCTTGGTGAGTACCGCTTCTGAAGCAGCGAGGACGCCCAGGACGAGGTCGTCAATTTCCACGCCCGTGCGGTAGACGCACTTCGTGAGGTTCTTCACCTGGGCAGACAACCCCTGGATGACCTGCGCGTCGGCCTCCAGGCGAATGCCGGACATGCCGATGGGATCTTTCACGCCCTTCTGGTTGTCCACGGTAAACGTGCGCGGAATCACGTGCAGGATTTCCACGTTCGAGGGACTGACCGTCGTCTGGGCAGCTTCGATGACGCGCTCTACGTCTTCTTCCCGAATTTCGCCATCAGCTTTCGCCACGGCAACCACCCCGTGCACCTCTTGGGAGGAGATGTGCGTGCCGTTGATGCCAACGTAGGCGTGAGTGACCGGCACGCCAGTCATGCGCTCGGCTTGCTCGAGGGCGCCGGAGATAGAGGAGATCGCATCCTCGATGCTGGTGATGGCGCCTTTGCTAATGCCATCCGCGCTGTGCTCGCCAACACCAAGAACCTGGAGCTGATTCGTTTCGGTTGGCGCAGCGACGACGACGCGGACCGTCGTCGAGCCGAGATCGAGGCCTACGAGTGGTGCTTCACGAGACATAATTCGTAGCTGGAGTATAGCGGAAAAACATCATTGGGACAATGCAGCCGCGGCGTTGGCGAGGTATGGCCAGAACACGAAAATCCCCACGACCAGGGCGACCGCCGACGCACCCAGGACCGCCGCTGCCATAGCATCTTTCACCGCTTGTGCAACCGGGGAGAGTCGGCCACTGACGATATCCGTCAAGTGCTCCACGACTGTGTTGACGAGCTCGAGGATGAGCACCATGCCAGTGACCACGATGAGAATGACCGCGTCTCGAGCGGTCACGCGGACGAGGATCATCGCAATGGTCACCGCAACTGCGGCACTCACTTGCAACCGAAAACTCTGCTGCGTCTGGAACGTGTGCCGCACACCGCGGAGGGCGTAGCGGAAGCTATTCTTGATGCTATGCGGGGTGATTGCGACCATGGGGAAGTACAGTGGTGAGTACGCGCTGGACGGCTGCCTCCATGGCAGCAGCTTGGCGGGGTGTACCGTGCTGGTACCCGTGGAGGTGGAGGAGTGCGTGCACGAAGCGGTGCGCGAGGAGCTGGGCAAAGGTGCGGGCTGGAACGCCCCGACCAATGACCTCCGGGCAGAGGACAACGTCGCCACTCCCTCTCGTGTCGGGTGGCACCGCAGCTGGAAACGCGAGTACATCCGTTGGCCCCTGGCCACCATGATACGCGCGGTTGAGGAACGCCATGCGCTTCGGAGTTGCGAGCACGAGTGCGATGCTCGTGCTCGACGCTGCGTGCTGCCGCCGCTGAACTGCGGTGAAGAGTCGCAACCAGGGCACCGCCGGAACCCGACGGCGCGTCTCGCGTACAACGCGGAACTCCATCTTACGAGCTCACGTTCGCGTTGCTGTTGACGTTCGCGTTTGCGTTAAGGTTCGCGTTTGCATTTGCGTTGGCGTTGGCGTTGGCATTCTCGTTCGTACTGGTGTTCGTGTTCACTGCGCTATTCGTGTTGAGGTTGACCTTCGTTGGGTCAACAACCAAGCTCCGCGCAACCATCTCGAACGTCGCCCGGGAATCCACCGTGGGCTTGAGGCCGTAGCTAAGCGAAATGACGTAGACCTGGCTGCCATTGGCGAAGTAGTACGCGAGCCCGTCGGGGCTGATGATACCCGTGCTCTTCGCGTCCCACGTGCTAGCGCTCACGAGTGTGGACACGTCAACGCCGGGCGCCTTCGTGGCGTACCACTGTACTGCAGTGAGGCGAACCGGGTTGTCCTCCACGGCAATGGTAATCGTCTCATCACCGGTGGGGTTGGAGAGCAGCTGCTCCGTGCTCGAACGAGCAACGGACGTCCAGCCCTTCGGGAAGATGACGCTGGCGCCGTAGAGCGAGTTCGTGAAGGCACTCACCAGACTACTCTCGGCGAGCTTCCCTGCGCCCTTCGGCGAGTACCCGAGCTTCACCTCGCTCCCATCGAGGAAGCTATCGCCGTCACTATCCGAGCTACTCGGATTCGTGCCGAAGATGAGCTCTTCCGCGTCGGTGAGGCCATCTTTATCCGCGTCAGTGCTGGACTGCGCTTGGGGGTTGCTATTCACGTTGGCGTTGCTATTTGCATTCGCATTCGCGTTCACATTTGTGTTCGCGTTGCTGTTGCCGTTAGCATTGCTATTCACGTTCCCATTACTATTTTCATTCAAGTTCGTATTCGCATTGGTACTCGCATTCACATTACCATTAGCGTTGGCATTCTGATTCGTCACCGGGGTATTCACCACGAGGTTTGTATTCTCCGCATTGCGGTTGAGCACACCGGTGAACAACAACGCAGCGGCAGCGCCCAGGGCGACCACAACGATGACGATAATCGCGATGATGAGCTTCTTGCTACTCCCCTTCCCACTCGTCGGGGGTTGCTTGGCTCCCGTCGACTTTCCGCCCAGGAAGCGTTCGGGCATGGAGTGAATCTCCAGGGGTGTCGTTGGTGGGGCAGGGGTTTGCGCCTGTGGAGCATTCTTCGGCTGCGGGGTGATGGATTCAAACATAGCAGTGCGTGTTCAAGGCGAGTCGAAAATTATTCCTGCGTGAGGTTCTGACGCGCGGTGGTGAAATCGAGGAGCGCGCCTGACCCATTGGGATTATACCCTTTCTCCACTTCCACGCCATCGGGGTTCCCATCGCCGTCCGAATCCGGTCGCTTGGGGTCAGTCTTGTAGATGCGTACCTCTTCCCCATCGCCGAGCCCGTCCCCATCCGTATCGGCGACGTCAACCTTCGTCCCACGCGATGCTTCATCTTCATCGAGCAACCCATCACGATCTGCGTCCGCAACGCCATTCACCTGAACGAGTTCGTTTGCAGCTGTGTTCGTTACGCTCGTGCTCTCCCCTGCACTGCTCGTACTCTCGTTCACCGCGCTAGCCACTTCCTGGTCGCCCGACTCCTGGCGAAGCCGCACCGCAACAGCCGTACCCACGCCAATAATCAGGATGAGCGCGCCAACTGCTGGCCAGAGCCAACGACGATTACTCGGCGCCGAAGGTACGGGGAGTGACGTAGGAACCACCCGGTTGCTCTCTAGCCGTTTCTCCAACGGCGTTGTGGGTTGCTGGGGATCCGTGTTCTGGAAGATATCTTCTGGCGGCGGCATGACTAGAATGGAGATGTTATGGGTTTGTTGGAGCGCACGCAATAGCGCTACACGATAAGCCGCAGCAGTACGGAGTGGATCCCGAGCAAATCGCCGTACCGCACAGCGTGCCGGCTAAATTCCACGGGCGCATGAGCCGTGGCGCAGACGTTGCACAGTTCCCGGCATTATCACACGCGCGGGCAGTGAAACTGTAGGTTTGACCATTCGTGTACGTTGTCGTGTTCCAATCGAAGGTGTACGGACTCGCCGCGTCAGCAGTTCCGATTGCTGCGCCGTCGATGTAGAACTGCACGTCGCGCACGCCACTCCCCGCGTCGGATGCCGTCGCTACCAGCGTCGTCGTTCCCCGGTAGTAGTAGTTATCGACGCCGGGAATGGTTATGGCAACGGCCGGTGGCGTAGTGTCTGCACCGCTCACGGTGAGCGTTACCGCGGGAGCCGTTGCCGACATGTTCCCGGCATTGTCGAACACCTGCGCGATGACCTGGTACGTGCCAATCGCCGAGAGAATGGCGGGGTAGATGCCAGACCCACCCGGGTTCTCTGTGGTTGCCGTGGCGATGCGTGTCGCGCCGTTGTAGTACTCGATGCGATTCACTCCCGATGCGTAACTGTTCGTCTGCGGGTCTGTGCCGCTCGCCTGCATGCTAATAGTCGCCGGGCTGAAGACCGTGGTTCCCGATGCTGGCCCAACCCACGCGCTCTGCGGGAGCGTGGTGTCGACGTTCACGGTCTTGGTGAGCTGCGCGTCATTCCCGCTTGCGTCGAGAGCGTACACCTCTACTGTGTACTGACCATCCTGCGGCGTGTTCCACGTGAGCTGGCACGGACTCTGCGGCGCGGTCGTGCAGGATTGGCTGAGTACGGGCGTGCCTCCCTGCAGGATGCGGATGCGCAGCTCGGCCAATCCACTCCCACCAGCATTATCCGTGGCCAAGGCGGTAATCGTACCAGATCGGTTAACGAAGTACGGGCCACCCCCGGGCCAAGGAGTGCCATCAAACGTGACATTGGGATCAATCGTTGGCGGCGTGGTGTCCGTTGTAGGGTTATTCACGACAATGGACACCTTGCTCCCGCCCCAACACCACGTAGGAGTGTTCGCGTCGTGACCAATTGCCCAGAGCGTCTGCGGTCCATTCGAAGATGTGGAACGTGACGTCCAATTGTAGGTACACGTGCCATTGCAGTTCGTGATCGTCGCGAATGAGGTTGGGCTTCCCTCGAGGCCGAGGAAAACCTGCGGGAGACTATTCGTGCCCGTGCACGTGCGCGTGACGTTGATGGTGATAGGCACGGTTGGGCTGTCCACAACCGTGGCACCAGGCCGGGGTGTGGAGATGCTCAAGGAGACCTTGTTCTCCACACGTACGGTGCGGGTGATGGTCGTCACGTTGTTCATCGTATCGTACGCGCTAATCGTTATCGTGTGCGCCCCGAGCACCTCGGGAAGAATGTTCCACGGGTAATTCATGGCGAACACGCGTGGTGGCGTCACCGGGCTGTACGCGCTGCCAACGAGCGGCACGCGCACGCCATCGATGCGCAGCTCGGCCTTCTGCATGGCAACGTTGTCGGTGAAGGTTGCACGGAGGTAGACGAGTTCCTCCAGCGCTGCGTTCTCCATGGGGACGACCGTTCCACCGTAGAGCTGGACGTTCACGTCTGAAATTGTTGGTCGCTCTATATCCGGACCTGCAACTGCGGTGTACAGGAAATTCCCAGTAATCGTCGTGCTGTTCCCGTACCGGTCGTAGGCTACTGCGCGCAGGGCGTACGTGACACCGTCGACGTACCCTGCGTGCGACCACGTGTAGGTGTACGGTGAGGAGGTATCGACCACGCGAGGTGTTGACTCGGAACCAACGAAAATTTCCACGCGATTCATGCCACTCGCATCACTCGCCTGCACGACAACGTCGGAAGAAGTTCCGCTTATTCCCGTTGTCGGCGATACGAAGCTCGCGACGGGCGGCGTGGTTTCCGGCAAGATGGTCACCGTAGCGGAGAGCTGGCGGATGCTACTGTTCCCGTAGGCGTCGTACGCAACGACGGCGTAGGTGTACGACCCATTCGGGAAAGCGCGGATAGTAGCGCCAGGTACAGTGACGCTCGCACTGAACGCCCCAGGGCAGCTCGTCGAGCACCCGGGATCGGGGTCTTGCGCGAGCCGTGACGTTCCCAAGTAGAAAGCAATCCGGCTCACGCCCGTGTCGTTCGTGTCGGTATCCGTTGCGGAAGCAGTGAGCGTGACATCAGCTCCGTTGAAGACAAAGCCGTTTGCACTCGGTGAACCCAGCGTCAGCACGGGCGGTGTGGGATCACCCGGCGGGTTGCTCACCACGTACGTCGGGGCTGGGGAGAACGTAACTCTGTTGTCTGCGCGGTCGAACGCTTGCACGGTCAACGTGTAGTTGTTGGAGTTCAGCACGGTTCGAGAATCCCACGACCACACATACTTCCCATCCCGATTCGGATTCGTCACCGTCCCCTGAGCAACCGTCGTCGAGCCACGTTGAACCGTGTACTCTACACGACTCATGCCGCTGCCTCCACTGTTGTCTGCTGCCTCAACAGTGAACTGCACCGTTCCCGTGAGCGTGGTTCCCGTCACCGGGGTAACGCTCGCAATCGTCGGCGGTGTGCTGTCTGGCGGAGGTGGTTGGCGTAAAGCTGCAATTGTGTGGAAGCTGGATGAATCAACGCGGAGCGTGAAGCCCTGGCACGTCGAGCCGCTCGGGCAGATGTTCGTCGTTGGAAGTATGAAACCAGCGTTACTCGCGATGACACCGGTGAAATTCGAAATGTGCTGATCCATGCGCGGACTCGCCGTGCTGTAGACGGTTGCCGAGCTGCCGCTCGCATCCGCAACGTACGCAAGGCCAGTGGAGTCCGCAGGGTTCACTGGCCGACTGGGGTACTGCATGACCTTCGTGGTGTCATTCCAGCAGGTGTTCGGGTCAAACCCGCTCGCACAGAGCGATGGTGCCAAACGAGGAGTAACGAGTGGGTCCCAGCGAACTTCCGGATCCCTTGGCATGGAGGCGCCGAGCGAACCCCCGAGCTCCTGATCCCACGACGGCCATGACGTGAAACTGTAGTGCTTGATGAACGACCCGGTCTCGAGTGTTGGGTACGTTGCGCCGTGCGCCTCTCGGTACGCATCGAGGGCGTAGAGCATCTCGTTCAACCCGTGGATGCGCTTCACGTCGTTCCGCAAATCGGCAAGTGCGCTAGCAGGGAGCGGGCTGGTCAGATCATTGAACCGCAAGCTCTTGAGAATTTGGTCGAAAATGGCCACGGTCTCGGGTCGCGGATTTGCCGTGTGCGAGACCACGTACACGTTCGGGTACGAGAGTCGTGATGATGTGCGGTAGTTGTCGGCAGTTACGTACACGGTGCGCCCCTCTTTGAGAGCGGGGTACCCGTCGACAGTCGTGGCGGATCCGCTCGTGTCCGGTTCGAACTTCCGGTTGTACCAGCGCGTAGGTGAGAGGTCGCGCATGTTCCCCTCGATGCGAATGCCAATGGCGTCCCCAACGCTGTTGCCGCTGCCATCGAGGACAGTCATAATGTACTCCTTCCGGATATCACCGGACGGGACGAGGCTTGGAATGGGGTTGCTCAGCAGGTAGTTGTTCACTGCGCCATCGCGGCAGAAGGAGAAAGTGAAGTTGTGTGAAAGCTCTGCGCCAACAACCGGATCCCGGAATGGCCACGCCGGTGGCGCAGGCCATGGGTTGGCGCACATGTAAGCGCGGACGCTCATGCTCGCCGTGCCTGTACCAGCGCCGAGCGTTGCCGTGACGTTCACCGTGAGCTGCTCGGTTGCTTCTGGCACGTTCTGGGCGGTGGCGCAGAACGACGAACTCGTGAGGTTACCCGGACAGTTTGCTGTTGCCGTGGAGGCGGAGACGTAGGCGCCAGCGGCAGGATCGGCTTCGACCCACGTCTGGCTGGCAAGCCCGAGTTCGTTATTCGTGCTGTCGTACGCGGCAACGCGGTAACGGTGCTGATTCCCGGCTTGCGCTGCATCCTCGTCACCGGCGCAGGAGTCACCACTGCAGGTGAGAAGGTCGTTGGCTATTTCGGTTTGCGGTGGCAGGTCGAGGATGGCAACGCGCGAAACCGTGCACACGCGGGATGTCGCGTCGACAGTGTACACACCTGTTCCAACTGGCCAGGTGTAATCTGCGGCGAGGAACGTGCCATCCGTAGCCGTCACACCCGCGCTCCCGCCAACCACGCGAATCCGGTACGTACCAACGGGCAGTGGGTCAGTGGCCGTGAACGTTGCGGTCGTTCCATCGAAGGAAAAACTCGTGGGCACCTGCACGTTCGTGCTCGTGTCGTAGAGGTACACCGTGGAACTCGTCACCGTCTCGCCGCGCATGGGTTTGTTGAAGGAGACGACGAAATTTTGGTTCGTACACGCGAGCACGCCAGCACCTGGTGTGATGCCGGAGATCAAGCCGCTCGTGCACGTTGCCGTGGGCCGACACGCATTGCTCACGCAACACCCTGTGGTGCCGCACTCGCTGTTCTGCGTGCAGCTCACGCTGAAGTCAACCGGCGTAGCAGCACAGAAATCTCCACCGCTCGGCGTGGCAAGGGTCGTTGCCGCGGTCGTTCCACCCGTGGGAATGCCCGTATCTACTGGCACGCGACTCGTCGCAGAGAGGGTTGGCGTTACCGACGTGCTCGTACCTGCAAGAGGGAGTTGATTCAGTGGCCCGTTCGCCTCGGAGAAGAACGCCTCGCCGCCTGCGGTGAAGCGTGCACCCTGGTACTCTACCGTATCCCCTTCTCGTCCTGCGGGTGGCAAGATGCCGCACAGGATGGGCACGCCAGAGCCGGGAATGCTCGTTGTCCCGCCCGTGGGTGTGGTGCACTGAGAACTAATGGTGTACGTCGCGTCATTGTTACTCTGCAACGTGTTGTCCGCAACCACTTGCACGCTCCAAATAGTATTCGGGGAGGCAGGCGGATCAGTCTCTGGCATTGCCTGTACGCGGATCAGGTCGTTGGTCCACCCAGCGGGCCCGCACATGGCAAAACTCCCGTCTGCCGTATTGCCGCCATTCGTGAACGTCACCTTCCCGTTGGCCCCCATGGTTGCACCGAAGTAGCAACCGCGTACGTTGATGAGGTTTCCCGCCGGCCCGTTCACGGCCATGCCGGTTTGCGTGCCAGACTGCAGGGAGAGCACGCGCGGCTCGCAGGTGCGGAGTGGGATATTGCAGATTGCACCGGTGCAGAGGTCGCCGTAGCTATTCGTTCGGGTTGCGCAGTCAGTATTCGTTTCACAGTAGTTCCGCTGGACAACGAGCCGTCCGCTGCCGGTGAAGCCGCTGTAGGAAGCACGAATGTCTGCTGCTCCATCGACACTCCCCGGCTGGACAGTGGTTGTTCCTGTATTATCCGCGGGCAGCGACGCCGGGGGCACTGTAGACTCCGTTGGGTCACTCGCGAGGGAGAGGTCACTCGAGCTCCAATCGAAGTCGCCAGGCAACCCCAACAGGGTCGCACACGCGCTATTCGTGGCAATCGCTGTGAAAATCGCACTCTGCCCAGTGGCAAGCGGGCCAACTTGCGGTGGGGTTACGCCCACGGCATCAGCCTGGCAATCACCACCAGTTTCCCGCACGCGGAAGCTCCAGGTGAAGTCCTGCGCGAGCAGCGAACCAGCTGCACTCGGAATGCCAGCGCGGAGTGTTGCTCGGTACCAGTACCCGTCGTCGAAGCGGTTTCCCGCCGGGGCGAATGCGACCACGTCGTTTGGATTGGTGTACGTTGCGGAGACGCGCGTGCCCGCCACTGTACCGCTGCACGCCGTTGCGTCGAACGTGGCACCATTGTTACACCGCTGCACCGTGAAGTTTGCAGGATCAGTGGTGCCGCCAGTCGCACTGGGATTCATTTCCTCGGTGAACCGTACGGTCACCGCGGAATTCCGGCACGCGTCGGCAGCATCGGCGAGCGGGTTTGGCGACCGAATGATGGGCGCGCTGGTCGTGCACGAGCTATCGCGAACAACTTCTGGCGCGGGGTCGGCTGGCACCTGGTAGTTCAGCGGGTTGGAGGCAACGCCGTTGACCGTGACGAAGAAGTTGTAAATGCCATTCGCGAGCGGCGCCGCGGGCTGCGCGCGAAGGTTCTTGTCATCGGTAAGTGACACCAGTGATCCAGCGTTCGCGCTGTAGCGTACCCCAACCGCCGCAGGGTTCGTGCCGAAGCCGTCGCCGAGTGCGTCGAGTGCGGCAGACGGGTCGTTGCTACGATCTGGCGTGAGGCTACACAGGTTCGGTCCGCTCACGTCCCGAATGTCAAACTGCGCCAGGTTGCTCATCCCGCGCACGTCTGCGTACGAGTCGGTATCCACTTGGATGAAGGTCGTATCGCCGAAGGAGAACCCTTCTGGAACCTGGATGAGAACTTGCGTATCGGACCACGGCGTGGTGGAGCAGCTCGGCGTTGATGCGAGGATAGTTGACCCGCCCGGAATGCGGAACCGCACTTGCCCGCTCACACCGAAGTTCTCGCCGAAGAGGGTGACGAACCGCCCGGCCTTCCCCTCGCGCGGGTAGATACCGGTGATGTGCGGACTACGAACCTCCACAGTGGGCGACGGCGGGCTTACCTGCGATGCCACCTCAACCGTGATCGGGCCACTCATCGCACCATTCGGCACGTACGCGAGCGGGCCGGTGGGAACCATAGTACTAATCTGCGTGCTCGTGCTGCTGCTGATACACGCTGGCGATCCAGTGCGCTGTGGCAGGTTCGTCCCGTCGAAGCACAAGCTGCCAGTACCTGGATTCTGGGTTGCAAGCACGTTCCCACTGAAACGCACGCGCGGCGTCAGGCCGAAGTTCGAACCCTGGATAGTCATGAGGTTCGGCGTTCCAGGATTACCATGGTACGCCGGCGTCGTCACGCTGGTTACGGTTGGCGTGCAGTCAACGGTGTCGGTGTCGGCGGTAGTGAACTCCCAGCGGTAATCATCCGCAGGCGTACCGCTCGACGTGCCGTCATCCGTGCACGTGCCAAGACCGTTCCCGCAGTCCAGGGCGTTCAAGCAGGTGTCTTTGTACCCGGGGTAGAACCCACCGCTCGGGGTCGTACTCGTGTCCGCATTCAGCGTTATGGTGTACGTCCGATTCCGCACCAGCGGACGGTCGAGCACGACCTGCATGACGTCGGGTCGCGGCATGTCGATGGCGGCCACGGTAGCGTCAGGCGGGTTGATGGTGAGGTTCGCGGGATTGTAGATCGTCGAGGCGAGCATGGGCTCATTGAACATCACCTCGATGACGGGCGAGAGGCACTGGATAGTCGTGCCGTGGACCGGCGACGTGGGGGACGAGCACGTGTTCCCGGCTCCGCAGTCGGCATCCACTTGGCACACACTGCCGTCGTTCGAGCACCGACCAGCCACGTACGGCGGATCTTCGTCACTCGTCGTGCCGGTCGTGAACGTCCAACCACCAGGCGGTGGCGTGGCAGCGGTCGCGTCGCTGCTGATGACACCACTGACGTCCACGGTGTACTGCGTGTTCGCCTGGAAGTCCTCGGTGGGAATGAACTCGGCAGTGGAGCCGAAGAAATTCGTGGTGTGCGCCGGCGAGTTGCCTCCCCCATCCTCAACCGGGAAGCTGCTGGTGCCAGCATTGATGATGTTCGCTGCGGCTGGCGTGAGGCCAGTGAAGTGTGCGCTCACGGCTGAGCAGAGGCTGACGTCCGCTTGCTCGTGCAGCGGGTTCTGCCAGTCGGCGTAGTAGGTATTCGACGAAGGAATAATACAACTCGGGTCAGGGACGAGGAGGCCTTCGTCTGGATCGGGGTCCAGCGTATCGTCGCACAAGTTGCAGTACCCCCACTCGGCTGGTCGGCTCATCAAGCACTGCGCGCTGGCAGACGCGTTACTCGTTGCGTTCGTTATGAACCGCTGGATGAACAGCACAATTGCCCAGGACACCAGAATGATGACCAAGCCAATGGCGCCGTTGATGAGCACGCGCTTCGCCTTGTCGATCTGCTGCTCGCTGCCGCGCGCGGTCATCCATAAAAAGCCACCGTAGAGCATGACGATGACTGCCACCAAGCCCAGGAGCCCGAGCGCCCACTTCACCACGTTGACGATGGTCTGCTTGAGATCCGCGTCACCGAGCCCGAGGGTGCCTCCAACATTCTCGATGGTGACGGCGCTCGTGGCCTGGACGAGCGCGAAGATCCCAACCACGGCCAGGAGCGTACCGCTCAGGCCGAGGAAGAACGCGCGACGGGCGTTAGGAGTGTGGGTGGACATGCTGCGTGCCGACAAGCGAACAGCGATGCATGAGTGGTGGGGACTACGTACGCGAAGGGGTGAGGATGCGCTTCACCATGGCCTGGACGACCTTGCCGTCTGCTCGGGTACCGACCTGCGCCATGACCGGTCCCATAACTTTCCCAAAATCTGCCGGACCGTGCGCGCCCGTTGCGTCTACCTGGGCACGCACGACGGCTTCAACTTCAGCTTCGGTTAGCGACTGGGGTAAGTAGGCTTTCAATACCGCAATGGCCGCACTATCAGCGGCGGCAAGTTCCTCCCGCCCTCCGGCACGAAATTGCTCCACAGCTTCTGCGCGTCGCTTC
>JBGSPR010000011.1:0-67179 GCA_041738495.1 Patescibacteria group bacterium | reverse complement strand
GTGCACTACAGCCTCGTGCCACCGGACAAGATCACCATTTTCCATACGCCTATTGAAGAGCTCGGTGGCCCCACCGAGCAAGGTATTCGCCAGCTCGTCTTCGACGTTGTGCACCACGAGATTGGGCACTACTTTGGTTTCAGCGATGCTGCGCTTCGGAAGATGGAGCAGGTGCGGAAGCGAAAAACAAACCACTCCCGGTAAGGGGAGTGGTGAAGGTGCTTAGTTTTCGCTCGGCCGAAACCGCTCGAATTCCCTGACGCACGTTGCTATGTTTTCGACGTGCGCTGCCATAGCAGACTCGAGTCCGTCGGCGAGAATGTGAAGCGCGTAGTGGTAGGTGAAGACCAGAAACGCGGAGCATACGTGACCGTTGGGTCCGGCAGCGCACCCACACACTGCATCAGATTCGATGCCTATGCGGTAGAGCTCATCGGCGAGCTCGTCGAGCAAGTCATCGAGATCTGGATGCACCCGCAGCGTCTTGGCAAGGGGTACGCAGTTCAGTGCGCGCCGAGCTTCAGTGACTGAGAAATCCAGCTCTTCTGGCGTTTGCTGGATGAGCGTCGACACCACCTGGTTTGCCTCAAGGTGAAAGGTGATCCGACGCTGCAGCTTTGCGTGGAGCAGTTCAAAAGCTCTACGAAGTTTCAAGGTTCCTCCTTCTCTGATTCTCTGTGTTCGTTCGTGAAAACACTGTACAGTACCATCGATTCATCTGTTTGTCAATACGTATAGCGCGTACATTGACAGCGAGGTCATTTTCCAGCAGAGTAGTGCTATGCCAGGCACGCTGGATTTTTCGGTTGTCATCGTTACGTGGAACGTCAAAACGCTTCTCCAGGATTGCCTGGAGAGCATTTTTCGTTTGCCTGGAGGTGAGCGGCCAACCGCTGTTTTCGTTGTCGACAACGCATCTTCTGATGGTACTGTGCGTATGGTACGCGAGCAGTTCCCGCACGTGCAGTGCGTAGCGAACGCAGAGAACCGTGGGTTTGCTGCGGCGAACAACCAAGCGCTCGCGCGCATTCCTGCTGGACACGTCGTACTCTTGAACCCCGATACCGTCGTCCATCCTGGGGCGTTCACTCAACTCCTCGACGCATTTTCCAGGCACCCGCGCGCTGGCATCGCCGGACCGACGTTGGTAAACCCTGATGGCACCCTCCAGCACTCGATTCGACGTTTGCCCACGCCAACAGCGCTCGTTGCTGTTGCGTTGAAAATGCGACACTGGTGGCCGAGCTTCCCGTCGCTGCGCGCGTACCTGGCACGCGATGTGCAGGTGAGCGTGGAGCAGCGCGTGGGGCAAGTCATGGGTGCCGCGTTCGCAATTCGGCGCGAGCTCCTCGACACAGTCGGCACGCTCGATGAGGGTTTCCGCTTGTGGTTTGAAGAAGTTGACTACTGCAAGCGTGCAGCGGATGCAGGGTGGGAAACCTGGTTCATTCCATCAGCGAAAGTAACCCACGTTGGTGGGCAGAGCTTCGCGCAGCAGCCATCCGTTGCCAAGCAGCAGCAGTGGCACGCCAGTGCGTTGCGGTACAGCACCAAGCACTTCAGCCGAGCTGGCGCAACGTGCGTGAAGCTCGCTGGAATTTTTGGCATTGGTATCGTGCGCGTGTTTCGCTTCGTACACCCCCGCGCAGTATGACGCGACGAACGCTTGCCATTTGCGTGCTAGGGCTCGCGCTCGTCGAGGGAGCATCCTTCCTTGGGTGGCAGTGGCCAACCCTCGGGGTGCTCTTCTGGCTCGCGCTGGTCTTCCTAGCATTCGCCGTCACGCTCGTCTCACCTCCTGCGGGTGTGGCAATCGTCGTTGCCGAGCTCATCCTCGGCGGCAAGGGATACCTCTTCAGTTTGCCGGAGGGGAGCTCTGATATTTCCTTTCGGCTGGGCATATTCCTCGCAGTCGTTGCGGGTTCTCTTCCTCACCTCATCCGCGGAAAAAACTTCTGGGGCTCGCAGTGGCGCTTCCGCTGGGTATGGCTGCTCCTGCTCGGTTTCGCTGTGTGGGCCGCTGTCGTAGGCGTGCTGCGCGGTCACGGACTTGGTGCGGTGTTCAACGATGCAAATGCCTACCTCTTCCTTGGTCTCGTTCCGGCGTTCGGCCTCGTACGCACGCGGCACGCGCTCCGGAGCGTACTGTGGGTGAGCGCAGCAGCAGTGTTCGTCCTGGCGCTCAAAACTGCGCTGGTTCAAGGACTCTTCACGCACCTGCCATCCACAGAGCTCGTGTCCCTGTACAAATGGGTGCGCGATACCGGCGTTGGTGAGGTGACGTACATCACCGGCCACCTCTACCGCGTCTTCTTCCAGAGTCACGTGTGGGGGATTTACGCGTTCTTCGCAGGCATTGGTCTCGCACTCGCTAACGTGCAACGTCGCTGGCTGTGGACGGGTGTTGCTGGTGCAGGAGCGTACGTGGTCGTCGTGAGCTTATCCCGAAGTTTCTGGCTTGGTGCAGGATTCGCCGCAGTCGTGGGTGTACTCGGGTTACTCGGCCGGCGCTCACTCCGCAGCTGCTTTGCTCCCGTTGCCCTGTCCGCCAGTGCCGCGCTGCTCATTGCGTACGTAGGATTCCTGTGGACGCTCAACTTCCCCGCGCTCTGGGGTGGCGCCGGGAGCGGCGGATCGTTGGTGCGCAATCGAACCGAGGTGAGTACCGAGTCTGCAGCATCGAGCCGGCGTGAGCTCTTGCCCGCCATGCATACCGCTATTCTCCAGCACGCGCTCACCGGCAGCGGCTTTGGGACGAGCATTACCTACCGCTCCCTCGACCCGCGGGTGAATGTCACGCGTGACCCGCGCGGTACGCCGTACACGGCGCAGGCCTTCGAGCTCGGCTACCACGGGTTTGCCGTGCACGGCGGCGTGCCGCTGGCACTCGCTCTGCTCGCAGCGTTCGCCTGGGTACTGTGGCAGGGCGTAACTATCCTGCGACTCCGCACGACCGAACGTCCGCTCGTTGCTGGCTTGTGGGCGAGCGCGCTCGCGCTTTTCGTTTTACACCTCACCACACCGTACCTCAACCACCCCCTCGGACTTGGCATGCTCATGCTCGTGACAACTGCATTCGCTCTCGCAGACCCTCGACATGAGCACCGTTGACGTTTCCCTCGTGAGCTGGAATAGCGCTGCGCACGTGAGGAGCGCGCTGCAGAGTCTTGCTTCCCAGACGTTGCATCCGCAGTCGGTTACTGTCGTGGACAATGGCTCCACAGACGGCTCAGCTGAAATCGCAGCAGCGTTCGCGGGTACCGATGTGCTCCGCCTGCACGAAAATCAGGGATTTGCAGGCGCGCATAACCACAGTATTCGGCAGGGGAGTGCTGACTACATTTTAGTTATGAATCCCGATGTCGTGCTCACGCCAGACTACCTCAAGATTCTGGTCGCTTTTGCCGATGCGCACCCAGCGGGCGCCGCGTTCGTCGGGCACGTCCGTCAGCCGAATGGCTCCACTGATACAACGGGTCTGCGCGTCACCCCTTGGCGCGTCGTTGCAGATCGCACCGACCTCCCACCTTCTCCAACTGAAGTGTTCGGTGTTTCCGGCGCTCTCGCACTCTACCGTCGATCTGCGCTGCGCGACGTCGCCGTGAACGGCGAGTTCTTCTGCAACCTCCTCTTCGCGTACAAAGAAGACGTCGAGCTCGCCTGGCGTCTTCGCTGGGCAGGATGGCGTGCGTACTGCGTGCCTGATGCGGTGGCTACGCACCAACGCGCAGTCCGCGCAGGAACCCCGCGGAATCAGCGTGCTCGTGATCGACGGTACTTGAGCTACCGCAACCACCTCCTCCTGTATGGCCTGGTCGAATCCTCTGGCACGCTCGTGCCCCACTTGCCGTTCATTGCACTCGCAGAGCTCCTCCGCTTCGGCTTCCTTACGTGCACCGATCCTCGAACGACGTTCCGTGCCCTTGCTGATGCGCGAAAAATGTGGCACGCTGCAAGAACGTTTGCACGTTCCACGCAGCGGAAAAATTCATCGGCTGCGCTTCGATCTTCGTTTGCGTAACGCCATGGCAGAAATCGACATTTCGGTCATCATCCTGAACTACAAATCGCGCGGACTGCTCCGGCAGTGCCTGCGGGGTATTGATGCGTCTGGCGATTCTGTTGCAAAGGAAATTATCGTCGTCGATAACAACTCTGGGGATGGGAGCGTGGAAATGCTGGAGCAAGATTTTCCTACCGTCACCGTCATCGCGGCGCCAGAGAATAGGGGATTTGCAAGCGGCATGAACTTGGGCTTGCGCCGAGCACGCGGCACCTACGTCGTGCTCCTGAACCCAGACATTGCCATTATGGAGAAACCTTTCGACCGTCTCGTCGCATTCATGGACCAGCACCCGCGCGTCGGCCTGGCCGGGCCGAAGCTTTTGAATCCAGACGGTTCCGTGCAAGATTCCTGCTACCAGTTCCCGCACGTGCTCACCCCACTCTACCGGCGAACGCCGCTCGGTAAAATTCCCGGAATTCGATCACACCTCCGTCGGTACGTCATGGCGGATTTCAACCACGAGGAGAATCGTCCGGTAGACTGGCTGCTCGGCGCGTTCCTCATTGCCCGGAGAACTGCAGTCGAACAGGTGGGCCACATGGACGAGCGTTTCTTCCTCTACTTCGAAGACGTCGATTGGTGCAGGCGCTTCTGGGAGAAATCCTGGGAAGTGTGGTACGTTGCAGATGTTGAGTGCGTGCACTACCACAAGCGTGAGTCAGCAGCCCACCCGGGGCTCCGTGGGCTCTTTGCCTTCCCCACGCAAATTCACATTCAATCCTGGGCGCGCTACGTGGCTAAGTACTGGGGCGTGCCACGCCCCCTCCCGCCCAGCCGTTCCTCTCTCTAGCACCACCCTATGTTCCGCAACCTCCTCGACCGTTTCCGTAATCCATCGTGGGCGCGAACGCGCCAGCACCTCCGCAGAGCATGGCGCGTGGCCTGGCCGATTCTCACTGGCCTCGTCGTCATTGTGGGTTTGGCTGCGGCGTGGTTCGGCCCGGCTGCGAGAACGGTGTACAAGGAGGCGCTCGCCGCAAAAGCAGACTTGGAAGTGGCGCAGACCATGATCGTGAGTCAGGAGTTTAC
Organism: Patescibacteria group bacterium; assembly: GCA_041738495.1. Classification (GTDB taxonomy): domain Bacteria; phylum Patescibacteriota; class Patescibacteriia; order PEXW01; family PEXW01; genus CAIPSZ01. The sequence continues at coordinate 62,084 of JBGSPR010000011.1, read as the reverse complement.
CGAAGGTCAAGCTGCGCTCACCTCTGGACGCGCACACTTGCTGGTAGCCCAGGAGAAAATGGGGCGCTTGCTCGCACTTCGGCGCGTACCCATTGCCGGACCGAACGTGCGCGCCATAGACCAGCTCATTGCTGCGAGTCTGGCAATGACGTCGGGTGTGGAACGGTTGAGCACTTGGGCGGAAACAGTGGTGAAGCCATTCAAAACCGGAAAGTCCTTTAGTTTGAGCACGCTCAAACCAGAGCAGAAGCGCGCGATTCTCGAAGCCATTTACCAAGCGCAACCTGACCTGCAGGCAGCGAAGTCATCGCTCGACCTCGCACTCACCCACGTGGAGGCCATGCCGACGAGCGGCTTGCTCGGCCCGGTTGCGGAAGCAGTAGAACCGTTCCGCGAGAAACTCCCCGCGCTGCGCGACGGCATTGAGCAAGCAATTCCAGCGAGTCGCATCGTCCCTCCCATCCTCGGCTACCCCGACCAGCAGAACTACCTCTTCCTCCTGCAGAACAATACCGAGCTTCGGCCAACCGGCGGGTTCATTGGCACGTACGGCATTCTCAAGGCGCGTGACGGGGAAATTCTCTCGTTCACCACGGACAACGTCTACAACTTGGATGACCAGGCGAAGTACCTGAACGTGAAACCCCCAACCCCCCTCACCACGTACATGCGGGTGAATCGCTGGCTGTTCCGTGATTCTAACTGGTCACCCGATTTTCCAACTGCCGCGCAAGAAGCGCTCAGCTTCTACCGGCGCGAGGGTGGTCCAGAACGGAAGCTCGATGGCGTCATTGCTGTGGATCCTACCTTCTTCGAACGCCTGCTCACCCTCACGGGCCCTATCACCGTGGGGAAGACCGAATTTCGAACAGACAACCTCGTTGAAGAGCTCCAGTACATTACTGGGTACGCGTACGAGGGGAAAATTAACATCGACACGTCACAGCGGAAGAATATCATCGGCACGCTCGGACAAGAGCTCATCGCCCGCATGCTCAACCTCCCGAAGGAGAAGTACGGAAAAGCCTGGACGATCTTCCAAGAGAGCTTGCAGGAGAAGCACTTGCTCATTTGGGTGGCGAACGCGGAGCGACAGGAAATTGCGCGCTCACTTGGGTGGGCGGGGAACGTGGTCCTCCCCCAAGGGGACAGCCTCATGGTCGTTGACGCGAACCTCGCTAGCTTGAAGAGTGATCCGGCAGTGAAGCGCACGCTCAACTACCGCGTGCGACGGGAAGGCGATGACGTACTCGCGACGCTGAACATTCGGTACGAGCATACTGGTGAGCTCACCTGGAAGACAACGCGCTACCGAACCTACACGCGCGTGTACGTCCCGCGCGGCAGCACGCTCGTCGCGTCGAGCGGTGCAATGACCGAGTGCAACGTGAAGAAAGAGGGAACGGTGCAAACCTCCGAGGAACTCGGGCACACCGTTTTCGCGGCGTTTACCTGCACAGAAGTTGGCGCAACGAAGGAGCTCAGCCTCACGTACCGACTAAATGGGAGTCCACTCGCACTCCTCGACCAGGGGAAGTACAAGCTCCTGGTTCAGAAGCAGCCAGGAACTATTGCCCACACCCTGAACGTCGACGTTGACCTGGACAGGGAAATACAGGATACTCTGGTCTTACCCGAAACCGCTGCTGCCACGGGCACTCGCCTGCAGGACGCAACGACGCTCCTCGTTGATCGGGAGTACGACCTAACCCTGGACTAGCATGGCACTCTTTGGGAAAAAACTCGGCATTGACTTAGGCACCACGAACACGCTCGTGCACATGCCTGGGCGTGGGATTGTGCTCAACGAGCCGTCCGTAGTTGCCGTGTCCGTGGGTGATCGGCGAATTCTTGCGGTTGGCGTTGAGGCAAAGGAAATGCTCGGTCGCACCCCAGATACGATCATTGCCTCCCGACCCCTCAAGGAGGGCGTCATTGCCGATTACAAAACTACTGAAGCCATGCTCCGGTATTTCATCAACAAAGCACTCGGTGGCGTGCGGTTCTTCCGACCCGAGGTTATGATTGCTGTTCCCGCTGGCATTACCTCAACCGAGCGACGAGCGGTCATCGATGCCACCATTCAAGCGGGAGCGAAAGCGGCGTACATCATCAAGGAACCCATCGCTGCAGCAATTGGTGCGAACATTCCCATTGGTTCAGCATCGGGGCACATGATCATCGACATGGGCGGTGGAACGTCCGAAGTCGCCGTCATCTCGCTGGGTGGTATTGTCGCGAACACCTCCGTGCGCATTGGCGGGAATAAGTTCGATGCGGCTATTCAGGAGTACATGCGCAAGAAGCACGGCGTGGCCATTGGTGAGCGGACTGCCGAGGAATTGAAGATCCAGATTGGCTCTGCCCTCACCCTCGATGAGAAGCTCACCATGGATATCCGTGGTCGTGACATGGTGAGCGGACTACCCACGACGCTCCGGGTGACGTCAGACGATGTTACGACCGCCGTGCAGAATGAACTCATGGGCATTGTCCAGGCGGTGAAGTCCGTACTCCAGAACACCCCTCCCGAACTCTCCGCAGATGTCATAGACAAGGGCATGGTGCTCTCTGGCGGTTCCAGCTTACTCCGAAACATGGACAAGCTCTTCACGCAGACAACGGGAGTGCCCGCCTACGTTGCAGACGATGCCCTACTCTGCGTTGCGAAGGGGACCGGTGTCGCTCTCGATAACCTCGAGTCGTACAAGCGAAGCGTTCTCGCCACCCGATGACCCTGTATGCGCATAGGGATTGATGCTTCTCGAGCGAACCTCGAGCAGCGCACTGGTACAGAGTGGTACGCGTTCGCGCTCACCCGCGCGCTCTTCGCGCACCTGCGGCCAACCGATGTCGTTCGGCTCTACGTTCGTGAACCCCTCCGTCCAGAGTGGGGGAGTCTCCCGTCGAACGTCCAGGTTCGGGTACTCCGATGGCCTCCAGGTTTTCTCTGGACGCAGCTTCGATTATCTTGGGAGCTCCTCATTCACCGCGTCGACATCCTCTTCGTACCAGCACACACCATACCGTTCCTGGCTCCTCGCCGAACGCTCACGACGTTGCACGACATTGGCTTCGAACACGAGCGGTCGCTTTACGGCGCGAGCGCGCTCGGCCCGACGCCGGTGAGTAGACGTGTCCTGAACGTGGTCGTGAGACTCTGCACGCTCGGTCGCTACGGAGCGAGCGAACTGGACTACCATAAGTTCTCGGCGCGTCTTGCCATCCGCCACTGCCAGTCTATTCTCACAGTTTCCGAGTACTCAAAGCAGGATATCTGCCAGACGTACGGACTCGAACCGGCCCGCGTACACGTCATTCCAAACGCGTGCAATGCACAGGCGTTCAACGAGCGGGTGCGGGATGACGCGAGTGGTATGCGAAACGCCCTCGAACGAGTGGGCGTTCATTCACCGTACCTCATGACCATTGGCCGAGTAGAGCGGAAGAAGAATACCCTTGGTCTCGTGCGTGCGTTTGCCCTGCTTCGCCAGCAACCAAAGTACCGTACCCTCCAACTCCTGCTCGTTGGGAAACCCGGGTACGGTGCTACCGAAGTACAGTCGTACATCGACGCGAATGCTGACCTGCGCGAATCCGTTATTCGGCCTGGCTGGGTGGAGGAGCGTGACATCCCATTCCTCATGGCTGGTGCCGCAGTCTTCGTGCTCCCGTCGTTCTTCGAGGGCTTCGGCATCCCGGTTCTCGAAGCCATGGCAGTTGGTACGCCCGTCGTGTGCAGCCACGTCACCGCACTTCCAGAAGTAGTCGGGGATGCTGGTATTCTCACCGACCCGCACAACCCCGACGCCATTGCTCACGCTGTGCAGAGCATTCTCGATGATCCAGCGCTCCAGCAGCAGCTGCGCGTTCGCGGCCTTGCCCGTGCCCGAATGTTCTCCTGGGAGCGCAGCGCAGAACGCCTCGCGCAGCTCATGTACGCGCTCTAGGGAGGGAAGTTCCGGACTTGCCAAAAATGGCATTTTCTTGTACTTTCATTCCAGTTACCGCATGCCACTCCACCCCCTTGCCCGCACTGGTTACGAGCCACTCATTCGCGCCCTTCGGGAGACCCTTCGCGACTCGGCTTTCGGACACGCAATAACACTCAGCGGCGCAGACCAGCAGGCAGTTCGTGCAATTGCGCTCTGGACAGCACAGAGTCGCGTCTGCTCGCGCAACACCGACGAACCGTGCGAGGAGTGCCCAGCTTGCACCAGCGTTCGACTGGAGACCCAAGAGTACCTGCTGCACCTACGGCCGAGTGGCACCGCCTACGCAGTGGAGGACGTACGAGCACTCCGTCGCGCCCTCCAGCTCACGGGACCTCGCCGCGTCGTGGTCATCGAATCTGCTGAGGCACTCCGTGGCGCATCTGCGAACGCACTCTTGAAGACGATTGAAGAACCCTTCCACAACGTGCAGTTCATTCTCACAACTGTGCGACCGCACGCACTCCTCGCTACCATTCGCTCGCGCACCATGCAGTTTCAACTCCAGCGCGTGCCGCACGCAGTAGCCCGGAAGGCACTCGGCTCGCTCGGGAAAGGGGAAAGCGAAGTGGAACGCGTCCTGCGCGCGTACCCCGGGATGCTCGTTTCTGCAGCAGGCACGTTGGAAGACCCCGCAGCGCTCCAGGAAGTAGAGCGGTACGACGAACTCGCACAACGCTGGGTAACGCTCCCGCTCGCGCAACGGTTGCGGGAAGCTCGGGAGCAATTGCAGGAGAAATCTTCAGCTGACGTACAGCGATCAACTGTTGCCGCACTCGTTGCTGCATTTGCCCGCACAGGGAAGGTACGCGCGCACCTCGCCCAAGCAGTCCACGATGCGAGCGTAGCCTTGCAGACAAACGCGCAACCACGATTCATTCTCGACGCTCTGCTCACACGCGTATGAAGAAAATTCTCACCGTCCTCCCACTCATCGTTCTGCTCAGCGGTTGCGCGATTTCCATTAACACTGGTGGGGGTGGCACTGCAGCAGGGGATGGCGGCATGTTCTTTTCGGTTGACCGCGGTGTAACGTGGGAGCAGCGCGTCTTCGTGCGTGAGGAAGAAGGAAACCGCGTGACGCTGAACAACGCGAATGTTGGGTTCTTCACTCTCCACCCGACAGATGGAGCAGTGGTGTACATGAGCACGCTCGAGCAGGGATTATGGAAAACCGAGAATAACGGTGAAACGTGGACGCAAACCCCGCTGAGCAGCGGGTACATTCAAGGCTTCGATATCAATGCGAGAGATCCAAACCTGATGTTCGCCGGTGTTGGGAACACCGTGCAGGTGAGCGTGGATGCAGGCCAAACGTGGAACGTCGTGTACACGAATCAACCAGGGCACACCATCACCGGCGTGCGATTTGACACCGCGAATAGCAAGCACATCTACGCAACCACGAGCGGCGGCGTTCTCCTAGTGAGCGATGACCAAGGCACGACTTGGCGTATCCTGTACCAATTCCCTGGGGTGAACTTGGAGCACCTGCAGCTCCTGCAGAATGACCCGAGCATCATGTTCTTGGTTGCTGGGGGCACGCTGTACCGCTCGACGGATAGTGGGGTTACGTGGTCCGATAGCATTGGCCAGGCGCTGGCGAAAGTAGGTGCTGCACCGCTCAACCACTTCACCTACACGCAGCGGACGCCCAGCATCATGTACGCTGCCACGAATGCCGGGCTCTACCGCACGCGGGATGGTGGGGCGACGTGGCAAGTAGTGCCCACCGTCATACCTCCGAACACTGTCCCCATTTTGAGCGTCGCTATAAACCCGTTCGACGAGAAGGAGCTCTTCTTCACAGCGAATTCTACATTCTACCGATCCCTCGATGGTGGGGAAACCTGGCAGACGCTGCAGAATGTTCCTTCCGCACGACAGCTGCGCGTCCTCCTTGCCCACCCGCGCCGACCCGCTGTGCTCTACATCGGCACCTACCTGCCTCGCTCGTAACGACACATATGGCGCTCTCACCAGAACACCACGAAGCGTTTGAAAAAGTCCTCGCACACCTCCACCAGGAATTGCAGAGCATTCGCACAGGACGCGCAAACCCCGCAATGGTGGAATCCCTGCGCGTCGACGCGTACGGAACACCCACACCCCTCGTGCAGCTCGCGAGCGTGTCCGTACCCGAAGCGACGCAGCTCGTCATTCAGCCGTGGGATCCGAACGTCGTGAAAGCAATTGAGAAGGCTGTGCTCAGCTCACCGCTCGGCATTACTCCAACGGTTGACGGCGTGCTCATCCGTCTTCACTTCCCACCGCTCACCGAAGAGCGCCGTCGCGAGTTGGTAAAAGCGGTGAGTGAGAAATTGGAAATGGCACGCGTCGGCATTCGCAGTGTTCGCGAAGATGTGCAGAAACAGGTGAAGCAGCGCGAGCGCGACGGAGACATTTCCGAGGACGTAAGCGCGCAGGAATTGAAGGCGCTGCAGAATGAAGTCGACACGTACAACGAAAAGATCCAGCAGCTCGGCAAGCAGAAGGAAGCGGAACTCACTACTGTGTAGCAGCAATGTCACCGATCCTCACCTTCATTATCATTCTCAGCCTCCTCGTGTTCGTGCACGAACTCGGGCACTTTAGCGTGGCGCGGATGCTGGGCGTGAAGGTGAAGGAGTTTGGCTTTGGCTTCCCACCTCGGTTGTGGGGGGTGCGCCGCAAGGACACGGTGTACAGCGTGAACTGGATACCCATTGGGGGATTCGTTCGACTCCACGGTGAGGACGGTGAGGAGCGTGACCCCGGAAGTTTTGTAGCGGCCGCGCACTGGCGTCGGTTAACCATTCTGGTTGCAGGCGTCGCAATGAACGTCTTCCTGGCCTTCGCAATCTTCAGCTATAGTTTTGCAGCAGGTATTCCAACGGACGTGAGCGAGGGTGTCCCAGCTGGCGCCAGCGTCCAAGGTGTGCAGTTGCAAGTACTCTCCGTTGCTGCGGGATCTGCGGCGGCTGAAGCTGGTCTGCAGAGCGGAGATGCAATTCTCACCATTGACGGAGAAACCACCACAACCCCAGAAGATGTGCAGGGGCACACGATTGGCGTGGGGAGTGTCGAAGTCTTAGTGCAGTACAAGCGTGGTGACACGGTTACCGAGAAGCGCGTGCAGCTGGCGAACATCCCTGGAACAGAGTCCACGGGTTTAGGCGTAAGCCTCGCTGAAGTCGGGACGGTTTCCTTTGGGCTCGGGCGAGCGATTGTTGAAGGTGCTCGTGCGACGTACGATTCGCTCGTGGCAATTTGCGTTGCCTTTGGAGATCTCATTCGCACCCTCGTCACCCGTGGTGAGGTAAGCTCAGACGTTGCGGGTCCGGTTGGCATTGCCGTGCTCACAGGACAGGTGGCGCAACTTGGCTTCTCCTACATCCTGCAGTTCACCGCGCTCCTCTCGCTCAACCTCGCTCTCATTAACATCCTGCCCATACCCGCGCTCGATGGTGGTCGCGTCCTCTTCCTGCTCGTTGAGTGGGTACGGGGAAAACCCTTGCAGGCCTCCACGGAGGCGAGGATTCACAGCACGGGTTTTGCTATTCTCATTGGTCTCATCGCGCTCATCACCGTACGCGACGTCATACGTCTCGAGGCTGTGCAGGCGCTCTGGCAGAAAATTTTCTAACGTATGAATTTCCACGACCTCTTCATACCAACTAAGAACGCCGCACCAGCTGATGAGGTGTCCCGCAATGGGCAGCTCCTGCAGCAAGCGGGGTACGTGGATAAGCTCCACGCCGGCGTGTACAGCTGGCTCCCGCTTGGCTTGCGTGTTCTCGAGAACGTCGCACGGGTCATTCGCGAAGAGCACGCAGCTATCGGCGCCAACGAGGTGCTCATGCCCGCCCTCCAGCCCAAGACGCTCTGGGAAGAAACTGGCCGGTGGGCGACGATGCGCGAGGTCATGTACCAGTTCGACGACGGACACCACCACGATGTTGGTCTCGCGGCCACGCACGAGGAAGTTATTGTCGACATCGTGCGGCGCAGCCAGCCAACGTACCGTGACCTCCCGTACGGTCTCTACCAAATGCAGTGGAAGTTCCGCAATGAACCGCGCGCGAAGTCGGGCGTCATGCGCGGCCGGGAATTCCTCATGAAAGACCTGTACAGCTTCCACGCGTCAGCGGAAGATCTGCAGACCTACTACGAGTGCGTCCACGAAGTGTACGGGAAAATTTTCAAGCGTTGCGGCTTGCAGGCGTTGATTACCGAAGCTTCAGGAGGTACGTTCACCAAGCGGCACAGCCACGAATTCCAGGTGCTCAGCCCCGCGGGAGAAGACAACATTCTGCACTGTCCTTCGTGTGGGTACGCGCAGAACGTAGAGCTCGGCACGTCACCCACGTGCCCGAAGTGCGGTGCAGCAGCGAGCATCGAGAAGAGCATTGAGGTAGGGAACACCTTCAACTTCGGTGACTACTACGGAACGGCAATGCGCTGCACGTTCACGGACGCGCAGGGAAAGCGCCAGCCAATTCACGTGGCAAGCTACGGCATTGGCGTATCCCGGCTCGTGGGCGCAGTTGCAGAAGTGCACGCCGATGATCGTGGTCTCGTCTGGCCAGCGAGCATTGCCCCCTTCCGGGCGCACGTCCTCATCGCAGGGAAGGCCGACGATGCACTCCAGAAACAAGCGAGCGCGTTTTGCGCAGAGCACAGCGCGCACGTCCTCTTCGACGATCGCGAAGTAAGCCCAGGGTACAAGCTCAAAGATGCAGACCTCCTCGGCGTACCGCTCCGCTTTGTCTTCAGCGCGAGGAATAACGGCCGCGTTGAGTGCACGGAGCGCGCAACGGGCACCACCACAATCCTCACCGAAGCTGAAGCGCACGCGCGCCTTACCGCTCTATGATCTTCGATAGATTCCTCGGGAGGTTCTCCCGAGACCTCGGTATCGACCTGGGAACCTCCAGTACGTTGGTGTACGTGAAGGGGAAGGGGATTATGATTAACGAGCCGTCGGTTGTGGCAGTGAATACCCGCACCGAGCAAATCCTGGCGGTCGGTGCTGAGGCGCGAAAGATGGTCGGGAAAACACCGAGCCACATCATTGCCGCGAAGCCACTCGTCGATGGCGTTATTTCTGACTTCGAGGTTACGGAAAAAATGTTGCGGTACTTCGTAGAGAAAGTGCACCGTGAAGGATTTACTCTCATTCCACGACCGCGCGTCGTCATTGGCATACCACTCGGCGTCACTGAGGTAGAGCGTAAAGCCGTGGAGGACGCAACGCTCCACGCGGGCGCCCGCGAGGTGTACCTCATCGAACAGCCCATGGCTGCGGCAATTGGCGCGCGCCTGCCAATTCAAGACGCTGCCGGGAACCTGGTTGTCGATATCGGAGGCGGGACAACAGACATCGCGGTCATTTCCCTCGGTGGCGTCGTCACCTGGAGGAGTTTGCGAACAGCGGGTAACGCTTTCGATAGCAGCATCGCGCAGTACGCCCGTGAGCACTTCAACCTCCTCATTGGTGAGCGTACCGCTGAAGAAGCGAAGATTGCCATTGGGAGCGCGACTGAGGAGAATGACTCGCTCGAGGCAAAAATTCGGGGTCGCGACCTGATTACTGGATTACCGAAAGAGGTGACGATCATGGGGCAGCACGTCCGCGATGCACTCAGCCGGAGCTTGAGCATCCTAGTGGAGAACATCGGCAGTGTCATCGAGAGCACTCCTCCAGAACTCGTCGCGGATATTCACCAACGAGGTATCCTGCTCACGGGTGGCGGGGCGCTCCTGCGCGGCCTCCCGGAGCTCATCCAGCAGCAGACCAAAATCACGGTGCACGTCGCGGACGACCCGCTCACCGCGGTTGTTCGCGGGACGGGTATTGTCCTCGAAGACCTCGAAGCATTGCGAACTATGCTCGTCCTCTCTACTGAAGCAGAAGGTACGGGGGAAAAGCGGTAGTATGCCAGGACCAGTTCGCCTTTCCCCAGTAGGTTGGTCAGTCGTCGTCCTCGTTGCAGCTGCGCTCTTGCTCAGCCTTGGTTTCCTCAAACCTCTCCAGCGCGTGACCGCGCCCATCCTCACGCCGGTTGGCCGGGTTGCGTACGACGTCGTGCAGTGGGTAGGAGGGGTGTTCTCACACCGCTCGTCTGTTGAAGAGCTCGCGGAGGAGAACGCGAGCTTGCAGAATCGCATCGTCCAGCTTGAGCTGGAGCGAACCACCCTCGATAAGCAACTCGTCGATCTCAAGCTCCTCCGCGCGGAAACAGATTTCCTCAACCGCAAGTCGCTCAGTGGCGTACCTGGCCGTGTCCTCGGCCGATCGCAGTCCAGTGCGCAAGTGTTGCTCATTGATATCGGGACGGTGCAAGGCGTGCGATCAGGAGCGCCCGTCATTGCTCACGATGGCATTCTCATCGGCACCATCATCGCAGCCGGGCCAGCTACCGCTGAAGTTCGCCTCCTCACCGCAGAAGGGACAGACATTGCCGTTCGCGTCGACCGCCAGGATGGTCCCTCGGGTGTACTCGTTGGCGAGCGTGGTGTGGGCATGAAGCTCACACTCGTGCCGAAGAACCAGAGTATTGCCGAAGAGCAGCTCGTGCTCACGTCAGATATTGACCCGCGAATTCCGAGTAGCCTGGTTGTTGGAAAAATTGCAAACCTCGAAGAGGTCGCCGGCGACTTGTTCCAAACCGCGAGCATCATTCCAACAGTTGCCTACGAAAAACTCAGCGTCGTCACTGTTCTCGACCTCTAGCATGCTCTTCCTTCGCGCCAGTTTCTTTGCCGTGCTCCTCTACGCCCTGCAGGTTGGCGCGTCCGCGCTCTCTCCAGTTGGGTGGGTGCCCGCTGTACTCGCGTGCTGCGCGGTCATTGCCGTGTGGCTCGGTCGAGACGCGTGGGTTGGGTTTGCACTCGCGCCGGCTGCCCTCCTCTTCGACCTCCTCCACGCGCAGCCCGTCCCCCTCACTCTCGCGAGCGTCCTCGCGTGCTGGGGAATCGTTGCGCTCCTACAGCGCGGTTGGCTCACCAACCACTCGAGTGCTTCTCTGGTTGCGCTTACCATAGCTGGTTTGGCAGTCGCACACGGAACGCAGCTCACCGTGCAGAGCATTGGACATGCATCTGGCGTTCTCGATGCAGATATCCGAGATGCATGGGCGAGTTGGCAATCCGTACGGCTCTTCGCACTCGAGTCAGTGGTAACTATTTTCCTCGGCATTGCGAGTCGGGCAATTCTCCGTAGTGTTTCGAGGCGGTTCATCTATGCCACGCGCTAATCCGTTCGACATCGTACCACCAGCAGGACTCGGACGATTTCGCATCATCCGACGGTTCCAGAGTTTTGAATTTGCAGATGCAAGCCTCGACGCACGGGATACCGATTCACCAACCCTCAAGCACCAAATTCTCCCTGGACGCCTCCGTGCCGCTACCGTGCTCTTCCTGCTCGTCACCGTCGTGCTCTTCGGACGCGCAACGTGGCTGCAGGTGGTGCGCGGAGGCGCTATGCGCACCAGTGCCGAACAGAATCGTGTGCGCCAGTACACTGTCCCTGCACCGCGAGGTATCATCTACGATCGGAATGGCCATGCGCTGGTAGAGAATGTCGCGGAATTCCAGGTTGGCATCATCCCCGCAGACGTACCGGAAGGTACGGAGGAGCAGCGTAGTATCCTGCACGCCGTAAGTGAAATCATTGGAACGCCAGTAGGTGACATTGAGCGCGCGCTCTCCCAAGTTGACGAAACGACGACGGACGCAGTTCCTGTCCGCGAGCACGTCACGTACGATGAGGCAATTCACCTGCGAGTGCAGCTCCACGACTACCCAAGCGTACGCGTCGACGCCATGCCGCGCCGCCAGTACACGGGAACGGTGAGTTTGAGTCCTGTTCTCGGGTACACCGGCAAGTTATCCTCCGACGAATGGGCGGAACTCAAGCAGTCGAATGCTCGCGAGTACCGTTTCAGCGACGTCATTGGCAAGACAGGGCTTGAATCGACGTACGAGCTACAACTCCGTGGTCAGAGCGAGCGCACCTCCGTTGAGGTAAATGCCCAGAGCCGAGAACAGAAAGTTGTTGCGTCCGATGCCGCGGTTCCTGGGCAAAACCTCCACACGACACTCGACCTGGAACTCCAAAAAGTTCTCGCAGAATCCCTGCAGTCCATGGTTACTTCGGTGCGGTCTACGGGTGGATCTGCTATTGCTATAGATCCACGAACTGGCGGGGTGCTTGCCCTCGTGAGCGAGCCGACGTTCGATAGCAACGACTTCGTTTCCGGACTCAACCAGCAGAAGTACGACGCACTCCTCACCAACCCCAAACGACCGCTCTTCTTCCGTGCCATTGCTGGTGAGTACCCATCGGGGTCAACCGTGAAACCAATCATTGCCGCCGCCGCACTCGACCAGGGCATTATCACCCCGTACACCACAATTCAGAGCACGGGTGGCATTCGCATTGACAAGTGGTTCTTCCCAGATTGGCAAGCGGGTGGCCATGGTTCAACGAACGTCGCAAAAGCCATTGCCGAATCCGTGAACACCTTCTTCTACACCATTGGTGGTGGCACCGAGACCTTCGATGGCTTAGGCATCGATCGCATGACCCAGTACGCGCGCGCGTTTGGTCTTGGCGCCCCGACCGGTGTAGATTTGCCTGGCGAGCGTGGCGGCTTCCTCCCTTCGAAAACCTGGAAAGAAGAGACGAAGAATGAACCGTGGTACATCGGTGATACGTACCACTTCGCTATCGGTCAGGGTGACCTCCTCGTAACCCCACTGCAGATGGCGCTCGCGACCTCAGCAATCGCGAATGGAGGGACGCTCTACAAGCCGCACCTCGTGCAGGCAATGGAGGCAGCAGATGGCACCCGGAATGAGGTTCTCCCAGAAGTTCTGCGAAATCCTGTACAGAACGCGAGTGCAATAGCTACTGTCCGGGAAGGTATGCGCCAAGCGGTTACCAGTGGGAGTGCGCGGCGTCTGCAGTCCCTACCCTCACCAGCGGCAGGAAAAACTGGAACCGCGCAATTCGGCACGGAGAATAAAACGCACGCGTGGTTCATTGGCTTCGCACCCTACGAGAACCCAACAATTGCGATTGCTGTCATGGTTGAAGGTGGGGGAGAGGGGCACGCAGCTGCTCTCCCAGTTGCTGAAGCCGGATTCCGTCACTGGCTTACCGCCCAGAAAACCCCCTAGAAACACAGATTTCATAGAGGGTTGACACACTGCGCGGGAGGTCGTATTCTTTCAACCACGTTTCGCATTTTCTCTTGCACTATGGGCACACCGCAGTACGTTACGGCTGAAGGTTTTGAAAAACTCCAGGCAGAACTCCACCACCTCAAGACGGTGAAGCGCAAAGAGCTCGCTGACCGGATTCAGGATGCGAAGGAACTTGGTGACTTGTCGGAAAACGCAGAGTACCAGGAAACGAAGAATGAGCAATCTTTCGTTGAGGGTCGAATTGTTGAGCTGGATATGATGCTCAAGGATGCTGAGGTGATAACCCACCGGAAGTCGAGTACCGTGCAGGTTGGCTCAACTGTGGCCGTGCGTATTGCCGACAAGCACGTGACGTACACGATCGTTGGGTCGAACGAGGCAAACCCAGCCGAGGGGAGAATTTCGAATGCCTCGCCAATTGGGCAAGCCTTCCTCGGGCGCAGCGTGGGGGACGTCGTCATGGTGAAAACCCCGAGTGGTGAGGTTGAAGCGCACGTAGAAAAAATTTCCTAGGAACACGAGCGAACACGTAAGGTAGCGCGTTTTTTCTGTTGCAGGAGGCCGATTTGTATGGTACAACCACCGCATGACAGTGGATATCAATGATGAACGTTCGGTACGGTTACAGCGCTTAGAAGAGCTCCAGAAGCTGAGCGTGCACGCCTACCCGAACCGTGTGCAGCGCACGCACACCGTAGCCGAGGTAGCAGCTGCAGAGGCGGGTACGGTGAGTACTATCGCCGGGCGTATTCGCGGCTTGCGACGGCACGGTGGCTCGACGTTTGCCGACCTCGAAGATAGTTCGGGCAAGTTTCAGGTGTTCTGCTCTCGTGCGGAGCTTGGCGAGCAGTACGACATTCTCGTCGAGCGTTTGGACATTGGCGATTTCCTCCAGTGCACGGGTGAACGCTTCATCACGAAGGCGGGTCAACCATCGCTGAAAGTGACGCACCTCGTACTCCTGGCGAAGGCGCTTCGCCCACTCCCAGACCAACTTCACGGGCTGACAGACACCGAGCAACGATACCGGCAACGGGAGTTGGATTTACTGGCAAATCCAGAGTCCCTGCATACTGCCCGCCTTCGGTCGTCCATGCTCAAGGTCCTCCGAAAGAACTTTGAGAGCGCAGGATTTACAGAAGTTGAGACGCCCGTGCTGCAGAGCATTGCTGGCGGTGCGACTGCAAAACCCTTCATCACGCACCACAACGCGCTCGACATCGACCTGTACCTCCGGGTCGCACCCGAGCTCTACCTCAAACGCTTGATCATCGGCGGCATGGAAAGGGTCTACGAAGTTGCTCGCTGTTTCCGCAACGAGGGCATGAGCCCCCAGCACAATCCGGAGTTCACGCAAATTGAATTCTACGCGGCCTACTGGGACTACCAGGATATGATGCGTTTCTGCGAGCAGCTCTTGGTAGATGTCGTGAGTGAAGTTCGCGGGTCACTCGAGTTCGAGGTCGATGGGAAAGCGGTGAACTTCACTGCGCCCCTACCGCGCTTGAAGTACGTTGACGCAATACAGCAGGCTACTGGTGTGAACGTTTTGGACGCAAGCCACGATGAACTCCAGCGCGCGGTAAAAAGTGCGGGTGGTGATGCAGATCCGAAAACGAACCGCGGGAAGCTCATCGATGAGCTCTGGAAGACGGCTGTTCGTCCAAACGTGCACCGACCGACGTTCGTCTACGACTACCCCGCAGAGCTCTCACCCCTCGCCAAGCGCAAGCAGGATGACCCCCGCATTGTGGAAATGTTCCAATTGGTGGTTACGGGCGCAGAAGTCATCAAAGCATTCACCGAACTCAACGACCCCCTCGACCAGGCTGCTCGTTTCGCCGAGCAAGATGCCAATCGCAGCGCAGGGGATGATGAAGCGCAGGGGACAGACCCAGCGTTCGTTGAAGCAATGGAGTACGGTATGCCACCAACGGCTGGTGCTGGTATTGGCATAGACCGGCTCGCCGCGATACTCACAGGCAACCACAGCGTGAAAGAAGTCATTCTCTTCCCCACACTCCGGCCCGTCCAATGAACCTCCCAACTCGGGCCGAGAGCTACGCACTGCTCGAAGCGTGGGTGAGCAATCCAAACTTGCGCAAGCACATGCTCGCTGTGGAAGCGGCAATGCGTGCCTACGCCAGACACTACGGAGAGGACGAGGAGTTCTGGGGTCAAGTGGGGTTGCTCCATGACTTCGACTACGAACGCTACCCAACACTTCAGGATCACCCATACAAAGGCGCAGCCGAACTCAAGCAGAAGGGTTACCCAGACGAGTTCATTGCCACTGTACTCGCGCACGCTGCGCACACGAATACCCCGCGCGATACGCGAGCGAAGAAGTGCATATTTGCAGTAGACGAGCTTGCTGGGTTCATCGTCGCAGTTGCCCTGGTGCGGCCGAACAGGAAGCTCGCCGAGGTTACGGTCGAATCTGTCGTGAAGAAGATGAAAGACAAAGCCTTTGCGCGCCAAGTGCATCGCGAGGAAATTCTCCAAGGTGCCGAGGAGCTGGGCATCCCGCTCGAACAGCACGTCCACATGGTTCTCACTGCGCTCCAAGAAATTTCTGATCAACTAGGTTTGTAAACGTATGCTCGACCGTAAGAACATGCTCACCAATCGAGATTCTGTTCTCCATGGACTTTCCAATCGAGGAGAGAAGTTTGCACGAGAAGCAGAGAGCATTCTCTCACTGCTACAGAGTGCAGCCGACATGCAGCGAAAACTTGAGGAAAAACAAGCAACGCTCAATGCCGCAAGCAAATCAAAATCGCATGAGAAAGAAGTAATTGCTCAGCTCAAGGTACTGTCGAATGAGGTGGCTGAAATGAAATCTCACGTGAAAGCCGCTGAAGAAACTATCCATGGACGCTTGCAATCACTACCGAACATTCCTCTGCCCGATGTGCCAGTAGGGAAAGAGGCTCGTGAGAACGTCACGTTACGCGAGGTTGGTGAGAAACGAAGTATCGCGCGACCACAGGACTACCTCACACTCGCTGAAAAACTTGACATTATCGACATGCCTCGCGGGGCAAAAGTTTCTGGTAGTCGTTTTGGCTACCTCAAAGGCGCGGGCGCACTTCTCGAGTTTGCCCTGGTGCAGTACGCCATGCGTGAACTCACTAAAGCCGGCTTCATTGCTGTTGTCCCACCAGTCATCATCAACGAGCAGTACATGGAAGCAATGGGGTACCTCTCTCAAGGTGGTGAGGAAGAAGTGTACCGTCTAGAGAAAGACAAGCAGTACCTGGTTGGCACATCTGAGCAATCAGTAGGGCCGTACTACGCAGATGAGATTATCCCCGAAAGCGAGGCACCAAAGAAGTACGCAGCCTTTTCAACCTGTTTCCGTCGGGAAGCCGGCAGTTACGGCAAGGATACGAAGGGCATACTCCGCGTGCACCAATTTGATAAAGTGGAAATGTTCGTCGTGGCAGCCCCAGAGCAGTCTGAGGCGCTCCACCAGGAGCTCCTCGCCATGCAGGAGAAGCTCGTCGCTGGGCTTGAACTTCCGTACCGCGTCGTGCAGCTCTGCACCGGCGACTTGGGCTTCCCGTCAGCAAAAACCTACGACATCGAGTGCTGGTTGCCTGGGCAGAATGGTGGTGCGGGTGAGTACCGAGAGACGCACTCCACCTCGAACACGACAGACTACCAAGCGCGCGCGTTGAACATTCGGGTGAAAGGCAAGGATGGGAAGAATGGCATCGCGCACTTACTCAACGGCACCGCGTTTGCAATTGGCCGTACAATTATTGCTATTCTGGAAAACTACCAGCAGGCTGATGGCTCTGTGCGCGTACCCAGCGTGCTGCAGCCATTCATGCACGGGCTGACCGACATTCGCATAGCCTAAGCGTTGCTGCATGCTTTCTGAAATTCGCATTTCGCGTTCGGCGCTCACGCGCAACGTGCGCGCTTTTCGACGCGTCATCGGCCCGCGCGTTCGGCTCATGGCAGTAGTAAAGAGTAATGCCTACGGGCACGGAGTAGGGGAGTGTGCGCCAATCCTCGCGCGCGCTGGGGCAAACTGGTTTGGCGTTGCATCGGTAACCGAGGCTCTCCAGGTACGCCAACTGATCTCGAAGAAGTCAATTCTCGTGTTGAGTATTCTCGACGGTGACGATCGGCACATCGGACGCGCAATACGCGCAAACATTCGTCTCCCTGCGTACACATTGAGCGACCTCGCACGGCTCCAGCGGGTAGCGAGACGTGCAAGAATGAAGGCTCTCGTGCACGTGAAATTCGATACTGGCACAACACGCATCGGTTTCCTCCCTACAGATTTCCAGCACGTCGTAGAGCAACTTCGGCATTGCCCGAACCTCAGCATCGAAGGGGTGTACAGTCACTTTGCTGAAGTTGAATCTGCACGGCAGAAATTCTCGCAACTCCAACATGAACGTTTTGCGACACTCGCGAAACGCCTTGAAGTGGCAGTCGGGCACCGCCTCATCAAGCACATGGATTGCTCTGCGGGAGTTCTCGTCCATCCAGACGCGCACTTCGACATGGTGCGCGTGGGCATGTCAATCTACGGCATTCATACGGTTGCAGATGTACGTCGCGTGCAAGCGCGGTATCCACACTTCACCCTCACGCCCGCACTTTCCTGGACTACGCGGGTTATCCAAATCAAGCGCGTGACAGCGGGAACGACGATTGGCTATAACCGAACTTACCGAACTCGCGGAGCCGCCCGCATTGCTGTCCTCCCCGTAGGGTACTGGGATGGATACGATCGAGCGCTCTCCAACCGTGGAGTGGTGTACGCGAGTGCGCGCCGCTTACCCGTGCGTGGCCGGGTGTGCATGAACCTGACAATGGTGGAGGCCACAAAGGCACCAGGACTTCACGAAGGTGCAATGGTTGAGCTCATCGGCCCGCACGTAACCGCAAGCGAGCTGGCACGGCTTTGCGGTACAATTCCCTACGAGGTACTCACGAGACTCAACCCACTCATTCCCCGTCGTGTAACTGCGTAGCATGCGTTTCACCCGTAGTCGTCAAACCTACCGCCACCCAGTACCATCCAGCTACGCACAGGAGTCATGGCTCCTGCGGCACCGGTGGGTACTTGCCGTGCTGGTTGTGCTCTTCGCCGGAGGCTTTGCGTACTGCCTCTACGGTCTGCCAACGTGGAAAATTACCACACTCGAAGTACAGGGAACGTACGCGCTCCCGCTTGAGGAGCTCCGTAGCGTAACCAAGGCACAACTCCGTGGACGCTGGATGCTCTTCTTCTCACAAGACTCACTCTGGGCATTCGATGCTCGGGCGTACGAGCGACGCCTACGCGAGAAGTGGCTATTCTCCAGCGTTGATATTCAGAAACACATGCCAGGCACAATTCGCCTGGTGATTGCCGAGGAACAACCAGCATTCACGATTGCGCGTCCAGACGGATTCATCAACGTTGATCGACAGGGCGTAGCGTCTACGCTCACGCGAGAAGCGACCCCCGGCATCCCGCAGCTCATCCTAGAGTCGTCAACAGACCAACTCCCAGTGGGAAGTACGGTTATGTCTGCAGCGGACGCGTCATTCATCGTAGCCTTCACGCGCGCACTTGCAGATCGGGGTGATGACGCGTTACGCGTACGCACGGTCACGCTCAGCGCACCGCCGAGCACGCTCATTCGGTTACGCGTAGCAGGGGAGTGGGATATTATCCTCGACCGTTTGGGTGACTACGACGCTCAGTTGAGTGCGCTCACCACAGCGTACGACCAAAAAATTCAAGGCACGAAAGTGGAGTACGTCGATGTAACCGTTCCTTCTCGCGTGTACGTCAAGTAGCCATGCTCCTTAGCCTCCACGCAGTCACCGGCGCAGTCATCGGCATTGCCGTGCACCAACCGCTACTCAGCGCGCCAATTGCTTTTGCGACACATGTACTCCTCGATGCGACTCCGCACTGGAACTTCCCCGTACCGCAGAAACGAACACTACGGGGTTTTTGGGTATCCTTCGGCCCAGATATGGTTGGTACTATTCTCGTCACTGGACTCCTCATGTTCTGGTTTTCCGAGGTGTGGTTGTCGGTTCTCTGGGGGGTGTGCTGGGCGTCACTTCCAGACTTCCTTACCTTATTTGAAAAGCAAGATCCGTGGGCACGGATACTCCGCGCATTCTACACACTCCATGAACGCGCGCAGTGGGAGGTCTCTAGAGGCCCAGGATTGGCCATACAGGGGTTTTACCTGGCTATCCTCGTGTTCGTACTCATAAGCCTAAAGTAGGCGACGAGAGCGGGAAAAAAGCCGTAATAGTACTTTTGATTCGCCTAAGATATATTGTGCGACTCATTAGTATGAACAAACGTGGCTGTATCTAGAACTTCCCTATTACTCACGGCAAGTAGTCCAGCGGGTTTACGGGAATACCATTCAATCGAACTTCAAAGTGCAAGTGCGGCCCGGTCGTGAGTCGGCCTGCACCTGGGGTTCCTGGCATGCCACCTGACCGACCGATGATTTGTCCTTTCTTGACGAAAGTATCCTCAGCGACGTTGATTTGACTCACGTGGCCGAAGACCGTGGAAATGCTGTTCGAATGGACGATGAGAATGTAGCTATAGCCTAGGCCGGCGTTCTTCGCACGCGCAACGTACCCATCATCTGGGGCGCTAATAGCAGTCCCCTGCGGAGTTGGAATATCGATGGCTGGGTGCTCGAAGTACCGTCGGTACGGGTAGCTCGGATCATGGAAGTACGCGCTTATGCCTTTGAGGGGCGAGACTGGCCACGACAGTTGAACGTTACGGTTTCCGGTAAACGTTGAGCCATCTGTGTTCGTGCCTCCAGGGGAATTGCCAAGCTTGGCTTGCGCTTGCTCTTGCAGTAAACGAATATCGCTGTCCGCCCGTAGCTGCTCCTGCTTCGATTGCTCGAGAAGCTGGTTGTACTGCTGCTCGTCTTCTCGGGTATCTGTGAGAATTGTAGTTTTGTACTCTTGCTGTGCTTCCAGAGCCTGCGTCGCTGCTTCAACCTCACCCTGCAGTGATTCGAGCTCACGCATGCGTAGCTCGCGATCCGCCTTCTCACGCTCGAGGTTTGCCTTCTTCGCCTGCACGGTATCTAAGGCGCTGCGTACTTTGTACTCCAACGATGTCGTAGCACGAATGTCCTGAACAATTTCCGAAAAAGAACTGTGCACGACGAAGAGCTCTAGTGTGTCTTTCTGGTCGTACCGGTACATAGTTCGTACGAGGTCTGCCAGGTAGGTCTGCTGCTGGTCAATATCTCCCTGGGTCTCCTCAATGCTCTTCTGTGCACCGAGAATTTCTAATCGCTTCTCCTCTATGGAGAAATCCAAGGTTTGCAAGTCCAATTCTGACTTGCTCACCTGCGCGTCCAGGAGCTCGAGTTCATTCTGCAAACTCGCGGCCACCTTCTGCTTCTCTGCAATAACGCGCTGGTACTCCTCTGCTTGCTGCTGGAGCAGGCGTTGCTGTTCTTGCTTCTGCTCAATCGCCCGTTGGATGTCTTCGCTCGTCGTTGGCGTTGCCTCACCCACTGTGTCCTGCTGGAGGAAGCCGGTAGTTGGGAATGCAAAAATGACGCTGGCAACCAGCGCTAGGCCAATGTAGTGCCACGGTGTGTTTTTCTGTTTCACCATACGCCAACACTATAGCACTTTTTTCAGGCTTCTGCAAGTTCAGAACTTTGCAATTGCTTCCTGCAGCCGTTGGAGAGTTCGCTCCTTGCCCAAGGCGGCTGCGCTGTCGAAGACGTCTGGACTTGTGCGAGAACCAGTAAGCGCAACACGAAATGGCCACAGTACTTCTTGGTTCGTCCAACGTTTCTCGGCAATCCACGCAATGCATTGCTCGCGCATACTCGCGCTGCTTTCCCAGTACGCATCCGAGAGTGCACTCAGCCACTCAAGCACTGCGCGCAGCCGAGCGCTGGTGTGCTCGGCACTCCCCTGCTTTGGAATGAGGAGGGACGCGTCGTACATTGGACAATTACCTGTGAGATAGGTGAGCGCAGGCTCAAGGTCGGTGAGCTTAACTGCACGGTCAATAACCAATGGAATGTACCGGCGTGCTTCATCCTCGCGCAACGGCAGATGCGCTGCCTGGGCAATGCGCTCTGGCGCCGTGGCACGCAAGTGCAGGCGGTGGAGGTGTTCCAGTTTCTTCACATCGAATATTGCTCCCGACGTATTCACCTTGGCAATATCAAAATCCTCAACGAGTTCGGGTAGCGTGTGGTAGAACTCACGCTCTGTCTTCGGGTTCCAACCCAGGAGGGCAATGAAGTTCAGCACCGCACTTGGCAAGTAGACAGCGAGGTAGTCCGTTGCTGCTGTATCGCCATCACGTTTCGAGAGCTTCTTCCGCGTTGGCCCGAGGACGAGTGGGAGGTGGGCGTACGCTGGGGCTTGCCAGCCGAACGCTTGGTAGAGCAAGAGGTGGAGTGGCAGAGACGGGAGCCATTCTTCGGCTCGAATGACATGGGAAATTGCCATTGCATGGTCGTCTACGACGTTCGCCAAGTGGTACGTTGGAAAGCCATCAGTTTTCAAGAGAACTGCATCCTCTAGAGTTGCGTGCCGAAAAGTTACGTCACCTCGTACGAGGTCGTGCGAAGTTGTTGCGCCGTCGGTTGGTACGCGAAAGCGAATGACGTGCGGCTCCCCTGCCTGCTGTCGCTGTTCTGCCTCTGCAGGTGTGATCGATCGGCAAGCACCATCGTACCCGGGTGGTAGGTGCTGGGCTTCCTGCTGCGCGCGTAGCGCTGCGAGACGTTCTGGTGTGCAAAAGCATGGGTACGCTCTCCCCTGCTCGACGAGCGTTTCTGCTGCGCTACGGTACAGGTGAAGACGCTTGGACTGGACGTACGGACCGTAGCTCCCTCGCTCCACGAGTGCACCGCTCTCCCGAACGAAACCCTCATCAGGGATCAATCCGTACGCATGTAAACCATCAACAATGTCTTCAACTGCCCCGGGTACAGTACGTTTTTGGTCGGTATCCTCAATGCGCAGCACGAACGTACCATGCTGCTTCTTCGCGAAGAGGTAGTTGTACAGCGCACTACGCAAGCCACCTATGTGCAGGCGGCCTGTTGGCGAGGGTGCGAAACGTACGCGGATTGGGGTCATCGGAAGAGTATGGTGTACCAGAAACCAAAGGTGGCACGAATAATGCGAGGAAGGCGCCAAGGCTGCGTGCACATGCGCCATCCCCATTCTAAACCAAGACGCCGCAAGAATCGAGGCGCTCGACGGCGCGCGCCGGTGAGGAAGTCAATAGCGCCTCCAACACCGACGAGTACAGAAGTCCCCGCGAGCTCTGCTGCATGTGTAGCAATCCACGTATCTTGCTCTGGTTGACCGAGTGCGACGAACAGGATCTGCGGTTGGAATGCACGAACTGCAGCAGTAACCTCACCTGTTCGCACCCATGCCGCACACGTAAGACCAGGAAATTGCTGCTGCAGTGCTCGCACAACAACATCGGGGTGAGAGAGACCGCCCACTGGAACCACGACACCCACTCGGAGGTGCCGTGCTGCAGCTTCCGTACAGAGATCCACTACCATGTCAGCACCAGCGTAGCGTTCGCACGGACCGTACTTCCGAAGTGCCCAAGCAAGACCAATGCCGTCCACAACGACCAAGCCTGCGCGTTGGGTGAGCTCAGCAAGTTCTGGGTGATGCACCGCGAGTACGACGTACTCAGGGTTAACGGTAATAACCTGCTGCGGCGTAGAACTACGGATGAGCGCGAGGACGCGCTCGCGTGCTTCGGCTGCAGTCCCAGTGTCTATGCGGAGCGTGCGGTACGTAATGCGCTGC
The DNA here is from genome assembly GCA_041738495.1 of Patescibacteria group bacterium. GTDB lineage: Bacteria > Patescibacteriota > Patescibacteriia > PEXW01 > PEXW01 > CAIPSZ01. The sequence continues at coordinate 39,075 of JBGSPR010000011.1, read as the reverse complement.
ATGCGTGCACTATGCGCTGTTTTCCGCGCAGTGGCAAGGTAACTGGCTTGCACGCGTTCTCTGGATGTGGTAGTATCCAAAAGCTATGCGTAACCGCTCCCGCGGGGCACTCCTGCTCATCACGGCGACGGTCGGACTGAGTGTGCCGTTCATCACGAATGCTGCATTTACCCCTGGTATGATTATTTCAGACCAGGAGTTTACTGCGAGCACGAGCATGACCGCGGCAGACGTCCAGCTCTTCCTCTCGCGCCGTGGCGGAACGTTGACGAACAAAACCATCCAGGACTTCAACGGGGTGAGCAAATCAGTGAGCGATGCCATTGTAGAAATTGCCCGGCTGTACACGATAAACCCAAAAGTCATCCTCGTCACGCTCCAGAAAGAGCAGAGTTTGCTGACGCACAAGTCGCCATCGCAGCGAGCCTTTGACTACGCTATGGGGTACGGGTGCCCTGATAGTGGGGGTTGTAGTGGGAAAGCCGCCGGCTTCTACCGACAAATGGATTTTGCAACCTGGCAGTTCCGCCAGTACCTGGACTACCCCGGTCGCTACAGCTACGTCGCAGGTGGCACCTACACCTTCAGTGATCTCGGTAGCAGCCGAACCACGACGGTGAGCATCCAGAACCAGGCGACAGCTGCGCTCTTCAACTACACTCCGCACGTCTACAACGGAAACTACAACTTCTACACCTTCTACACAGGTTGGTTCAGCAAACTCTACCCAGATGGATCCCTCGTTCGAGTTGGCAGCAAGGGAACGATCTGGCTGGTACAGAACGGCATGCGACGTGCAATACAAACCCGCTCCGCTTTCCTGACACGCTTTGGAGACTACACGAAAATCCTCAACATAACTACTGATGCCCTCGAGCAGTACCCGCGCGGAGCAGACCTAACGCTACCGAATTACTCACTCGTGCGAACGCCCGATGGCAACACCTACCTCCTCAGTGGCGATGAGAAGCGACTCATTCAAGACGCCGAGGTATTTCGTAACTTAGGGTTCAACCCAGAAGAAGTTATTGACGTGAGTGCTGAAGATCTCGCTGGCTACCTCGATGGTGTGCAGATTTCGAATACGAATGCCTACCCAGCCGGAGCCCTGGTACGCGTCAAAGAGAACGGTGCTGTGGTATGGATAGAGCAAGGCGTGTGGCACCCCATCCTCGACCGCGCTATTCTCCGCTCACGTTTTCCAAATCGAAAGCCAACAATAACCATCACCAATAGCGAGCTCCTGAGCTACGCGAAGGGTGACCCGCTCACCCTCCGCGATGGTGAACTGGTACGCATACAGGGTGAGGGAGGAATTAGCGTTATTTCCAACGGCCAGCGGCGCGGCATTCCCTCACGTGAGCTCTTCAACCAGCTCGGGTACAAGATGAAGAACGTGCTCATTATTTCAGAGCGCGTTGCGTCACTCCACCCACTCGGTGAGCGGTTGGATGCGGCGCGTAACGAGTAGACTATGAGCATTGTCGGGGCAGCCCTCCTCCCGCACACACCGTTGCTCCTTCCTACAACTGAACCTGCTCACGCCAAACGCATGCGCGGACTTCAGCATGCCTGCGAAGAAGCCGCGCAGTGGGTACACGCGTTGCAGCCAGACATCATCCTGTGCATCAACCCACACGCACCTAGCTTTGGGGATCACTACACGTTCAACCTCGCCAAGCAGTACACCGGGACATTTGAGAATTTTGGCGATCTCACGACGAACGTAACAGTACCTGCTGCGCCGAAGTTTTCGTACCATCTGAAAGAACACCTCGAGGCGCACGCACCTGTGGCCGCTGTTCACGACGCGAGCATGACCTACGGCATGAGCGTTCCTGCGCTCTTGCTGCGTGACCTGCACCCGCAACCACGTTGGGTTGAGATGTCTACCAGTACTCAATCCCCTGCCGCGCACGTTCGGTTCGGCGCCCTCCTCCACCCTGAACTCGTTCAAGCCCGAGAACGCGTCGTCCTCATCGCCTCAGGCGAACTGTCCGCGCGGTGCAGCGACGAAGCGCCTACGGGAAAATCCCAAAAGGCTTCAGCTTTCTGTGCAGCATGGCAAACGGCAACGCGAGAGCGGAAGTTACAGCGCTACCTGGAAACCGTCACGAATGATGATGTCCGGGAGGTGCTGTCGTGCGGTGCCCTGAGTACCGCGCTACTCGCGGGTTGCACGAATGCCTTGCAACTCAAGCCAACCGTACACGTCGAGGAAACGCTGTACGGTGTCGCCTACAGCGTGGTGACGTGGCAACCAGTGTGAGCACGAAAACACGCGTTGCCCGCGTCATCCCACTCATCCGACTTGCCCCGTCGGTTGCACTCTTAGACTACGCACTCCCCGCGCTCCGCACACTCCAGGTTGGCGATATTGTGCGCGTTCCATTCCGATCAACGTCTGTGCGCGGCGTTGTGTGGGAAATGCTCTCCGCCGAAGAACGCACGCGCCCGCTGAAGAGCGTGAGCAGTCAAACATCCGAATACCTCACCGCAGAGCAACTTGCGATCGCTCGTTGGATGCAGGCGGAAACCTGCACACCCTTGAATGTCATCGCGCGATCGTTCATGCCAGCAATCAAAGGCGCGCGAGGAGAACGTGTTCGTTCGGGAGCGTTGCAGACAACACTCACGCTTGCACCTACTCTCCAAGACAGAGAACGCGTTGTAAAATCATGGAGTCAACGCCTCGCTGCAGCGGGCGAAGCGACGTTCGTACTGTGCCCATCCCAAGACTACGCGAGCATCTGGTTGAGTAAGCTTTCTGAATCGCAAACCGTATTCATTCACCCACAAGCCAAGCAGAATGTGAAAGCGATGGAGAAGTTTCGCTCGCCTCACACCCGTTTCTTTGTTACCACGCATGCCGGGCTCTTCGCACCGTTCCAGAAATTGCACCGCGTCATCATTGATCTCGCAGACGACCACGCCTACTTCGCATTCGCGCAGGCTCCTCGCGTAGATATCCGACGCGTTGCGGCAAAGCTCGCCGAGGTCCACGGAGCAAAGGTATCGGTACTCGCGCGTTGGGTAAACCCACCCGTTGCTGAACTCGCTGGCTCCCAAAAGAGCGAACTCGCTCCACTTCCGGCAGCGGAAGTTCGCGTCCTCGACCGGTCGAATGAACGCAGTACCGAACGAAAGGAAATCGTACCCCTCCACCTCGTGGAACAACTCGCAGGCACGAGAACCCTATGGTTCCACAATCGCGTCGCTGAGGCTGGTCGCTACACGTGCAGCGATTGCGGTGTACCGGTTCTGTGCCCCACGTGCGACAAACCTCTTCGGGTTGCTACTGCCGGGCAACTCTGGTGTGAGCAGGACAACCTCCGTATGGTTGCCCCGGAGCACTGCCACGCCTGTAAGGGGGTGAACTTTTCAAACCGTTCCCTAGGAATTTCTGCAACAGCACGTACCATCGCCCATTCAGGTGTGCAGGTTGGCATTGTGGATCGATTGCACCAAGTACACCCAGAATCTCCTCACGTTGTTGCTACTGAAGCACTTGCGCGCTTCCCCCACCTTCGCTTTTCAGCCGCTGTCATTGTCCAGGCAGACACACTCTGTCGCCCTGGCACGTACCGCGGTGAAGAAGAATTCCTCGATACCGTTGCCTTCGTCCGGCAGTTTCTTCCAACGAACGGGTACCTGTACGTACCGACCTTCCAACCCTCTGCACCAGCAGTGATCGCACTCGCGAATACGGCGTCGTGGCTTGCGGGAACGCTCGACCAGCGGATGCAGCTACACTACCCTCCAGCTGGCACGCTCGTACTCCTACGGGCACGAGAACGGGTGAGGAAACGTGCTACGCAGCCATTGGATCCGGGGTTCCTCCCAACAGGTACGCAACTCGTGCAACAGCCAGAAATGTGGATAATTCGGTGTACGCAGGAAACGCGTGAAGCACTCCTCAGCAGCGTACGTACCAACCTGCACCCCACCTGGGAAGCGACCGTTGATCCACCGCGCGTGCTTTGACAATCCACGCGTTCCACGATACCCTACGCTAATGTCGAGAATTCCCATAGTCACTATTCCGAACCGCATTCTCCGAACGCGTGTAGAACCGCTGCCCGTGGGTGAACTCAAAAAACCCCAGGTACAACGCTTCATCGATGATATGGTGGAGACGATGTTCGCAGCGGATGGCATTGGTCTTGCTGCAACCCAGGTTGGTGAAACGAAGCGCATCATCGTCGTCACGACGAGAGATGGCGCTATGGTGTACGTCAACCCCCAGATTACGAAGCGCTCCTTCCTGAAGGAAACAATGGAGGAGGGGTGCCTCTCTATCCCCGGAGTATTCGGTTTGGTCAGGCGGAACAAGCGCATAACCCTGAGTGCTCTCGACCGAAATGGAAACGCACTGACGGTCAACGCAGAGGGGCTCTTCGCCCGTATCATCCAGCACGAGGTGGATCACGTCGATGGCGTACTCTTCACCGAGAAGGTAACGCGCTACACCAAAGGTGAACGTCCGCGAATCGAGTAGTCACTGGAGAGTGGTGTTCGCTGGCTCGCCCGCCTACGCCGTGCCGAGTTTGCGCGCGCTCAGCAGCATGCCGGACGTTGACGTTGTTGCAGTACTTACGCAAAAACCGAAACCGCACGGACGTGGTATGACCGTGCAGAAGAATCCCGTCCACGCCCTCGCCCGTAAGCTTGGGTACTTCACGCTCACGCCAGACACCCTTCGCCAGCCGGACGTGCACGCTGCGCTCCGCGGGCTCCAGGCCGATGTCGCAGTCGTCGTAGCCTACGGGCTGATTATTCCCGCCTCCCTGCTCAACGCATTCCCGCACGGCTGGGTGAACGCGCACGCTTCCCTCCTCCCACGCTGGCGTGGTGCATCCCCTATCCAGCACGCACTTCTCTCGGGCGATGCGGTGACTGGAGTAACGCTCATGCGCATTGATGCTGGCATGGATACTGGTCCAACGTTCGCTTCGCAGGAACTCCCCATATCTCCAACAATCACGACGCACGAGCTGAGCACGTTCCTCGCCGAGTTGAGCGCTCGCCTACTCGCCCAGCACCTCATCCCCTACCTCAAAGGTGAACGCACCCCAGAGCCACAACCAGCAGAAGGTGTGACGACTGCGAGAAAACTCACGCACGAAGACGGCCAACTACTCTTCCACCAACCAGCAGCGTCATTGGAACGTAAAGTTCGCGCGCTCGTGCCGTGGCCAGGAACGTACTTCTCCTGGAACAACAAGGACGTAAAAATCCTCAAGGTAACGGTTGTGCCCGACAAAGGCCTTCCCGGAAGCATTGCACACCACCCGCTCGGATTCGCCGTCCGTACTCCGCAAGATGCCCTGGTCGTGCAGCAAGTGCAAGTACCAGGGAAGGCACCGATCGATGCGCACGCTTTCCTCCGCGGTTACCCCGCGTTTCTCAAGGTTACCCTACCGTGAGACAACGTGCACGGTGTCCATGACATCGCCTACGGCGATGGACTTCACGACTTCCATACCTTTCGTCACACGCCCGAAGAGGTTGTAACTCTTCGTGAGGTTCGTGCTCTGGTCACCTAGGGTAATGAAGAATTGCGAGCCATTCGTATCAGGGCCAGCATTAGCCATTGCAACTGCCCCTTCGGTGTACTCTCCAACAACTGGCTCATCTTCAAACTCGTACCCAGGCCCGCCGCCCCCGGTACCTATGGGGTCCCCACCCTGGATGACGAACCCTGGTTCTACGCGGTGGAAGGTCAAACCATCGTAGAAGCCTTCACCCGCGAGGTACACGAAGTTGCTCACTGATTTTGGCGCCGCCTCTGCGAGCAGGTCGAATTCAATGACCCCCTTCGCTGTCGTAATGACCGCTTTCTTATTCTGGATTTTTTCGTCTGCGAGTACGCCAGGAAACGTGTAGGACATAGTTTGGGGTGTAGGTTGCGAGTTCGCATTCGATGCGGTGTCTCGAGATGACCAGGAACCAGACCAGATGAGGAGTGCCGCGATGACGATGAGGATGCCTACCCCAGCGCCGATTACCGTGTACTCACGTTTTGCTTCCATAGGGCAGTATTGTGTATACTACGAGGTGAAAGGATTGTACCATATGCGCAAAATGCTTGCCCTCGCGAGTACTCTCGCCTTCCTCCTCGTCCAGCCTACACTGGCACAGACGAATGTTGCCACGGACGTCACGAAACCCTCAATTTCCGGGGTTACGGTGAGTTCAGTTACCGCATCCACGGCGGTTGTGAGTTGGTCAACCAACGAGGCAGCCACGAGTTATGTGGATTTTGGTCCTACGGACGTGTACGGGAACACACTCGGGAGTGGCGAGTACCTCACGGCACACAGCGTGACGCTGCTCGGTCTCACCGCCGGGACGCAGTACCACTTTCGCGTCCGATCAAAAGACGCTGCTGGCAATGAGGCAACGAGTACGGATACCACGCTGACAACTTCAGCGGCGGCAACAACGAATACCAATGCGACGGCGAACGCAAATACGAATACCTCAGTAAATAGCAACGTGAATAAGAATACAAATACTACGGTGAACAAGAACGTGAATGCAAACAAGAACACGAATACCGCCACAACCGTGAATAGGAACACCAACACCAACGCGAACAAGAACGTGAACGCAGCGGCCAATGCAAATACGACGACCAGCGTGTTCAATGATAACGCAAACGAGAATACGAACACTGGTATTCTCGATGCAACGAGTGACCAAACGAACGTGAACGCGACGACAACGGAAGAAACGGGCGATGGCCGAACAGGGCTCATCCTCATTATTGTTGGCATTGTTCTCCTCGTCGCTGTGGTAGCGTTTGCTTGGAAAAAAGCACGCCAGTCACCGCGCATCAACCCCTAGGCAGACCGCTCCTCAAGCACGTGGTCAATCGTGGCTCCACCCAGGCACACGTCTTCGTCGTAGAAAACGATTGCTTGTCCAGGTGTAATTGCGCGCTGGAGTTGTGCGAATGTAACGTGCAGCGTCTCGCCACTTGAGCGTACCGTACACGACACGAGTGGTTGACGGTAGCGTATCCGCGCATTGCAGGAGAATTCTTCTCCAGGCACCTGACCACTTACCCACGTTGGGGCAGTTGCTTCGAGTGCCCGTGCGTAGAGAATGGGGTCACGATCCCCTTCTGCTACGATGAGGGTATTCTTCTGAAGATTTTTCCGAGCAACGTAGTACGGCACCCCACCGCCAACACCAAGGCCGTGTCGCTGCCCAATGGTGTAGTACGGTAAGCCGATGTGCTCGCCGACGCGCGCGCCACTCGCTGTAACCACCGGACCAGGCAGTGCGTGGAGGTGCTGTTTGAGGAAATCCGTAACGTTCACCTTGCCAACGAAGCATATGCCCTGGCTATCTGGTTTTTCTGCTGTCGGGAGTTTCGCTGACCGTGCGATACCACGTACTTCGGTCTTCGTGTGATTGCCAATGGGAAAGTACGTCCTGCTGAGCATAGATTGGTTGAGCGCGTGCAGGAAGTACGATTGGTCTTTCCCACGGTCTACGCCGGCGAGGAGCTGGAATGCACCACCCACCTCACGTATTCGTGCGTAGTGACCAGTGGCAATGGCATCGAAGCCTTCGCTGAGAGCGCGTTGGAGGAAGACGCCAAACTTGACCTCACGATTGCACATGACGTCGGGATTCGGCGTGCGCCCCGCACTGTACTCGCGGAAGAAGTAGTCCAGCACTCGCTCAGCGTAGTCCCTCTCGAAATTCCAAGTTTCCCAAGTTACCCCCAAGCGCTCGCAGACTCGACGAACGTCTTCTTGATCCGCCTCCCACGGGCATGGCTGGTTGCTCTGAGGTGGTGGTTCGTAGTTCTTCATGAAAACACCGCGTACCGTGTGGCCAGCACGTTGCAGGAGGTACGCCGTCACGGAAGAATCAACCCCTCCTGACATGGCAACCGCAATCCTCGCCATACGCTAGCGCTTGCGGTACATGGTGAAATTCTTGGTCGACGTCACCCGCTCGTAGCGATCATCGGTTTCCAGTGCCTCGGCTTGCACGTGGTTTCGCTGCCACTCCAGGGTTCCCTCTCTGGCTAGGAGGATGAGAATGTAGTCGGCCTCACCAATTCCTTGCGGGAATTGGTAGAGGAATCGACGGTGCGCGAGCTGCGCGCCAACTGTGTTCGTTGCTGAAACACGAGCGCTATCGGGTACCTGTGCGATTGCTTCGTGAATGATAGGTGCCATTGGTGCCGGCCAGAACACGCGCATGTCTCGCGTTTGGCTGTACGGCATCGGGCTCAACCGGTACGACTCCACTCCTCCAACCACGACGAGGTACGTAATGATCACTCCGGAAAAGGAAAGCTTGAGTACGCGCCGCATCCTCCTGTCCCAGAATGGTTCAACCCGTTTGCGAAGTGCTGCAATGCCAAATATCGTTGCTACGAAGACAAAGCCACCAATCGTCGCTTGGTAGTGGTAGATCATCAAACGCGGTTCAATGCGTTCGTTGAAAAGATTCACCACGTAGTCTGGCCAGGCTAACGCGAGCCACGCCGGACTTGCGAGCGGCAAGAAGCCGACGGGACCCAGCTGCCCTGCGTACATATGCCGCGCTTGCTTTCCGGCAATCATGGAAAGCAACAGCGAAGGATTCTGCACTGCAGTGCGAACCATCTCCGAAGGTGTATCTCCGAGAACGTCGTACTGCACGACGTACTTACTCGGTTGGTTTGAACGCGCTGCTGGCATGATGGCGAAGTACGTGAATCCAAAGTACACCACGGAGAGTGCAACGGTTGCGAAGGCAATGCGCCGCACGCGTGTATCACGCCACTCTCGAACCAACATGAGAACGCCGAAGCTCGCTACCATGATCGGTAGTTCTTCCTTGCTCATGCACAGAAGTGCTGCGAAAACTGCAAACCACCGCCAGCGACGTTCCACGTACGCCCACGCCATACCTACAGCGAACGTTGCGCCCAATGTGAGCGCGTGGAAGTCGAACATGACCGCGCGTTGCAACGTTGGGTAGAAGAGGTAGCTGAGCGCGAGCACCGCAGCCAGCCACTCATGGCCCAGCACTTTTTTGGCCAGACGAAAGACGAGCCACCCACCAAGCGCAACGATTACTGCCTGCGCGACGAGGAGGACGTTGGGACTCGCGTACACCCAGTAAAGTGGCGCGAAGAGCACGAGGAGGACGTCGGCGTGGTGGATGAACCGCTGCGCGAGCGTTGTCCCGTACGGATCGGTGAACTCGAAAAATCGTCCCTGACTGGTGTTCCAAACGGTTTGCGTCATGTTCCCGAGGTCGAATCTGCTCGTAATGACCTTCGCGTGCATGGTGAGCGTTACCACGCTGAAGTACGCGGCAAACGCGAACGTCACCACGACGACTACACCGCGAGGGCTGCGCAGCCACCGCCAGGCCACCGCCAGGCCATGTGCAACATCCTGCCACGCGCTTCCAGCAACCCAAGCGAGCTCTACAACCGTCATGGCAATGCGCGAGTACGTGGCAATGATCGCACCCATACTACCGTAGACCGGTGCGAGGAGTACGGCAACGGCAGCTTCGCGAACCCCAATCCCGCTTGGCGTAACGAAACTGGCGTACCCCAAGAACCACGCAATGGGGAACGTCGCGAGGAGAAGGATTGCTGTCCCGGGCTGGAGTTTGAGGAACGCCGCGGCAACCGCGTAGCTCCCAACGGAAAATCCTACCCAGGCGAACACGAACGTTCCAACAACGCGTAGGAACGCGCGTGCTGGAAACTGCAGAGGCGCACCCTCTTTCTGCACTCGCCGGAATACCCACTGCACGAGTCGTTCGAGTTTACGGAAAGCGAGCGCGCACGCAAGTGCCGCTGCCCCACCCAGGACTGCGCCGAAACGTACCCAGCGAGGAACCTCGTCGGTGAGCGCAGCAAGGCCACCACCCACAATCAGTGAGGCAGCGAGGAGTGCGAGAATTTCGGCTATCGTTGCAACAACAGCACGATCTGCTGGTACTCCCTGCTTCGTACTCAACCCTATCCTCCCGAGTACGCTCCACACGTTTCCAGGAACGTACCGCGTGACTTCAGACAGCATGAGCGTACGTGCCGCTGCGCGACGGGGTAGTGGGTAGCCAAGGGTAGCAAGCACGCGGCGCCACCCGGCGATGCGCGCTGCGTAGTAGGAAGAGAAACCTACAAAGGATACCGCGAGCCATCCCCAGTGCGGCGGTCGTAACGCTTCACGCACTTGGTTCCAGCTTTGCTGAAACGCACGTACGAAAAACCCGGTGACGATGAGGATGACCGCCAAAGTGAGCAGGCGCCGAACGCGTGGTGAGAGCTTAGGCAAGGGGGCCACTCCCATTCCACTCGTCTCGAATCGGGAGCTGGCGCTGCCCAACGTGACGGACGATGAGCTCAGCGAGGAGACCCGTGACGACGAGCTGCAAGCCAATGAGAATCGCAAAAATACCGAAGGTGAGGAGTGGTCGAGTGCCAATGGATTCCCCACCTATGAACTTCACACCCAGCAGGTACGCAACGGCAAGTGATCCTGCAACACCAAGGAGTGCGCCAATTCCCCCGAAGAAGTGGAGGGGGCGCCGGCTGTACTTGGTTAAGAAGAGAACGGTGATGAGGTCGAAGAACCCACGGAAGTACCGCTTGCCCTTGTACTTGGTTTCACCAAACTTCCTCTGGCGGGTGTGCGTCTGCTCCTCGACGGTAGTGAAACCTTGCTGGTGCGCCAAGATGGGAATGTAGCGGTGCAGCTCGCCGTACAAATCCAGGGCTCTCGCCGCACTTCGAGTGTACACCTTGATGCCAGAGTTGAAGTCGTGCAATCGAACGCCCGAGAGCGTACGCGTCACGGCGTTGAACACCCGCGATGGCAAGCGCTTCTCTAGGGTGTCTGGACGATCGAACTTCCACCCGGTAACAATGTCTGCCCCGCTCTCATCCATGCGCGCTATCAACTTAGGGACTTCCCCAGGATCGTTCTGCAAATCGGCATCGAGCGTCACGACGACATCCCCGCGCGAACGCTGGAAGCCCACGTGCAGAGCCGTTGCCTTCCCCATATTCCTTCGAAGAATAATGGGGTGGAGCCGACTGTCTGCCTGCGCTTCACGTCGGAGGTACTGCGCCGTTGCATCAGAAGACCCATCATCAACAATGATGATTTCGTACTGGTAGCCGTGCTGGTTCGCAAGTGTGCGCAGCTCTGTGATGAGCTCCGGGAGGCTTTCCCGCTCGTTGTAGGCGGGGCAAACGAAAGAAACCGAGCGTTGCATCATACACCGATGCTAGCAGCTCTCCTGGCGGACGACAACCCTCCTAGCGGCTACGCTGGTGTGCGTGGAGGATACCTTGCAGTGCTCGTGCCCCATCGACCAGCCGGGGACCCGGCCGGTTGAGAATGTCGTGCGGGATGAAAGCGAACGCCTGCGAACGTACTGCGCGGAAATCCTCCCAGCCAGGCCGCTGAGCTACCTGCTGCGGGTCGTGCGACTCGCCAGGATTGCACCAGTGGAAAACCATGAGATCTGGATCCTCTGCTCGCAGTGCATCGACCTGCACGGGACTACTCGGGTTTGCATGCACACCACCAACCGGAATCCCACCAGCAAGTTCTACGAGTTCCGGTACCCAGTACCCTGCGCGTGTGGGTGGATCCGGGCGTTCCTCGCAGTAGACTCGCAGTTGGTGGGCAGGCTGCGACGAACGGAGCACCTCCAGAGATTTCTGCATCTCACCAACGAGCTCTTCTGCAGCTGTGTACCGACCAAGGTGCCACCCCACCTCGAGAATGCTCTCGAGAACGCTCGCGAGACTCGATGGTTCGAGGGTGAGCACTCGCTGGGAGAGCGCGTCGTGCGAGCGAAGTTCTTCAGGGACGTAGTTCGTGGTGAGAATGATGTCTGGACGTAAATGAGCAAGTTGCTCTGCGTCAGTATGAATCCAGGATCCCACGCGTTCACGTCGCTGTGCTGCGAGCGGATAGTCGCACAGGTGCGTAACTGCAATAACATCTTCACCTGCTCCGAGGGCAAAGGCAATTTCCGTCGAACTTGGGGAAAGCGAAACAATGCGCATGACCTTTACGGTAGCGTAGCGCGGCCGGTTCGTCGAGACCTAGAAACGCACAGTATTCCCGAACGGCGTCATCCGTTGCGGCCGTCGCCGATCTGGCCGCTGCGGTCGATACCCTTGTTGCTGAGGACGCTCGGGCGCTGGCTGCGCTTGCTGTGAATTTTGCTCTACCGGAGACTGTGGTGAGGTAACGGGACGTGGAGGAGTGGGCGCGCTGGGTTGCTGCTGGATGAGGTCAGCGAGACGAAGCGAGGGCTGCTCCTCACCCTTCACGACGGGCTCCACCACTACGCTGTCGCGTTGGAATAAATCCTTCGGGGGTCGACGCCGCTTCCCCTCAGGACGGTAAATGGATTCCTCCTGCTGCGCTGCGAGATTCTCTTCCTGCGCCGCAGAACGGTACACATCTTCCACGCCACTCCAGCGAAGAATTTTTTCCTCCACTTCTGCACGTCGTTGTGCGTACCGTTCTCGCGATACGGCAACTACTTTCTCCCAATTATTGGTCTGGATGAGCTCCGTCGGTGGGAGGGTCGTGGCGCTAAACGGTTCCGAGGCAACGCCATCGATCATGAGCTTGAGGTAGACTTCGTACTTCGGCAAATTCACCAAATCAGTTTGCAGGAACGTTGGGAAGAACTCTTTTTCCAAAAACTCTGCATCGGCTCCACCAACGCGAAAGGCCATGATGGTTCCCACGTTACCGAACACCGCCGGGGCTACTTTCTCATCGAGCTGCTCGATGTACTGGTGCGCGATGATGAGGTTGAGTCGGTACTTACGGGCTTCGGAGAGAATGTTCGCGAAGCTCACCGTCGCGAAGTTCTGGAACTCATCGACGTAGAGGAAAAAGTCGCTGCGCTCTGGCTCTGGGATATCCACACGACTCATGGCTGCGAGCTGCAACCGGGTAATCATCATGGCACCGAGCAAACGCGAGTTGTCCTCACCAATACGGCCTTTCGCTAAGTTGAGGAGGAGAATTTTCTTCGAGTCCATGATGTCGCGCAGGTCGATGGTGCTCTTCGGCTGACCAACGATATTCCGGATGATTGCGCTGGAGAGGAACTGACCAACCTTGTTCTGGATAGGCGCCACAGCCTCATTCCTAAACTTATCGTTGTAATTTGCAAATTCATCCACCCAAAACCCCTTCACAATTGGGTCGGTCACTTTGGTGAGTACGCGAGTGCGGTACCGACCATCGACGAGCATGCGCGCGATGCCGAGCATTGTTGATCCTGGGTACTCGAGCAGTGCGAGGATGGTGTTATTCAGAATGTACTCCATGCGCGCGCTCCACACCCCTTCCCAAATCTTCGTGAAGACGCCCATGAGCCCAGACGCCACGAGGTGTCGCTGCACTGCATCAACTGCCTCGAGCACGTTGAACCCAATCGGGTGTTCGATGTCCGACGGGTTGAAGTACACGACGTCGTTCACGCGATGGTCTGGTACGTACTGCAGCATTTTTTCCACCAAGTCGCCGTGCGGGTCAACCAACGCCAAACCGTGGCCAGCAACCATGTCATTGACGATCATGCGCTCCATAACCGTCGACTTGCCCATACCAGTTTTCCCAACCAAGTACATGTGACGGCGTCGGTCGTCAACCTTAATGCCAAAACGCCGGTGCTGTCCGCGGTAGTTTGTTTCGGCGAAGACGTTGATACTCGTGGGGTCGTGCATGCTACTCGACGAATGGGAGATTGACGGGCACTTCCGGTTCTTTCGCGGCAGGCGAAGCTTGGCCACCGGGAGGGGCGGCGGGCGCGAGGGGTAGCGCTGGTTCGCGCGGCTCGGCAACTGGTGGGGGTTGCAGGTTCACACCCCGTACTCTCTGGATGGGTAGTGGGTTTTCAACCGGGAGACTCGTTGGAGCGCCGGCGCGCTTGGTTTCCGTCTTCATTACCTGCGCTGCCTTCACGTCGATAATTGGGAAGTGAAAGAGCGTTGCCATTTCTTCAACAGTGAGGAAAATTGGCTTACGCCCACGCCACGCAGAACGGTTACGGAAGTTGTACAAGTTACGGCGCTTACGATCGAGCATGCGCATGTTCTTGAACCAAATGATGTCGCCGGTTTTCGTCTGCTTGTAGACGCTGAACAAGTTCGAGTCGGAAATCGCAAATTGCCGTAGCCAACCTAGGAACCCATTCACACCACGAGCCTTATTGAAAGGTTTCTTTCCATCCGGTCCGGGAGTTATTTTCCCCCAGTAGATGTAGCGCATCTTGCACTTGAAGGCGACCTTGGAGAGCTTCATCTGCATCTGCGTCACCGTGTCACGCTCGCCGGGAGAGAGGTGGAGCATGAGGGAAGGAGGATCGTCCTTCTTCTGCCTTTCATTTTCTGGGTTAATCCCCAAGAGCGAAGCGGTACCCGCTTCCCATACATCTTTCCCGAGCTTGCGGGGTATATCCCAAGGGTTCGCTGGAGCCTTCCCCTTTTTCCCAATGAGCTTCATGACAATGCCCTCACCCTTCTCTCGCCACTCGTCAGGCGGGTAGTCCTGCTGGAGCACCCACTGCACCCACATCTGCTCGTCAGGACTAATGCGACTCATCACCTCCATGAGTGGTGCAATAGGATCGATGAGCTTCTGAGAGAGTCCGTGCTCGAACATGGGGTAGGTTCGAATGGGGTACGCAGAATGGCGCAGGAAAGAAATCTGTGCAGACCAGCAATCCCATTCGGCGTGAGGGAGTTCACGAGGTTTCGGCATGAGATCAACGTAGTCTTCAACTTCGGTAATTTCAGCATCAGGGTACTGCGCGTACACTGCAGCCTCAATGATGTCTCGCTGGGCGATGAGACATCGCACGAAGAATTGCACGTACCCTCCGAGACTCGCGATTTCAACAGACATGGACGGCGGGACAAACCCGTAACTCCAGAATTCGGTAAACGGCAAGCCCCACTTTTCAGAAAAAATTGGACCTTTCGATATGCCCGCAAAGTGCGCGAACATTTGCTCAGCAGCTTTCGGGGTTTGCTCGGTGTTCTTGGGTGAGTCAATAGCTAGCACCACGTACTTCCCATCGTAGTTCTTCGCAATGTACCGACGCTGGATGTACTCTAGCCACGAGAACTTGAAGCCCGCGAGTAAGGTAATGACAACGCCAAGCCACCCTCCATTGCGGAAGATGAACCAGAACATCGAAGCTGGGTTACCCGACGAACTCTGAAAGTCCGTAACGAGACCAGAAAGATCAATAACGGCCATGGTGTGCGTTAGGCTGCCGGCGCGAGGCTGTACGTGCCGTCAGAGTTTTTTTGAAAGCGTTTGCGATTAGTGAGCGCGAGGTGAATGGTGTTCCGCTTCACAAGGCGTTGCTTGAGCACAGCTTCAACGAGCGCGTCTCGAGTCATTGGCTGGCCCGCGGAGGTGAGTGCGTCAACGAGGATATCTGCAACAACCCCTGCACGGTAGCCCCACTCTTTGAGGGCGTAGATCCCTCGGCCGACGAGAACGTACCGATCATTCAAGATGAGCTCGTTGTGCACTGTAGGTGGGTACGCGGTACGATGGTCAAAGTGCGTGTCGTTAATGAGCTTAGTAATTTCATTGAAGTGTAACGGCTTCCCTGCTTTCTTGAGGACCAGGTAAATTTTATCATTCATGCGCTTTGGTACAATACTCCCCCACTGCACGAGCCCGTACTCATCGTAAGGATTTCGTGCAATCTTCTTGCACACATCAACGTACGACTGCAACGCAGCATCACTCAGCTGGTACGTGTGCTCCTGTACGAAAGGTGTTTCGCGTAGTAGCGTGAGGAGTTCTGCAGCAGCAATGGGCTTCTCCTTTGCTGCGAGCGCATCTTGTGCGAGTCGCATAACCTCGCGGACAAGGTGCGTCGGCGCTGTCACGAGTTGCCACGTTGGGTGCGCTTCGTCCGACGTGTAGGGTCGAACGTGCTGGTGCAAGAGGTTGCGGATGATGAAGAGCGTTGCTGCTTGCGACGTCTGCACATCGTCATCTGTGCCTATGAGATTTTGCAAGAGTGCGTCCTCTCGGAGTACACCACCGTGCTGATCCAGGAGCGTGCGTACGGCGTCGGCGATTGGTCGGACGATCCGCATGACATCACCGTGCTTGCGCAACTTCTGCACAGCACCAGATTCGATTTGCCGAATCCGTTCGCGCGTAACGTTATACTGAGCACCTATGTGCTCCAGAGTTTCTGGCGCCTTACCCTGGAGTCCGTACCGACGACGTAAAACCTCCTCTTCACGGCTCGTGAGGAGTTTCAGGAGTTGTGCCATAACCTCGAGTGGGCTGAAGTGCTCAATGACGTCTAGCTGTTTCTTGGAGAGCACTTGATCGAGTATGGAGTTCGATGGACTTTGGTCAGTATCATCCATATAGGTAAAATATAGCACTTTATTGATTTTCTGTCAAGTTTCATGGATAAACATAAAAGAGCGCTTTCCAACCACGAAAGCGCGCCTCAGCCCTTGCGGCGCTGCTGCCAAATCACGAGAAGCGGCGCAGCAATGAAGATGGACGAGTAGGTTCCGGAAGCAATGCCAATGAGCAGAGCGAGGATGAATGGCTTGATCGTGGAACCGCCAAAAATGAACAGCGCGGTGAGGATGAGCAGAGCGGTGAGCGAGGTATTGATTGACCGCACCATTGTCTGATTCAAACTCTCGTTCACAACCTCCTCAAATGTTCGCCCAGCGGCAGCGGTGAGTCGTTCGCGAATGCGATCGTAGACGACAATTGTATCGTGCACGGAAAAACCGAGTACCGTGAGGAGGGCAGTGACGAAGAGCGCATCAACCTCGATGCCAAAGAAGTGTCCAAATATTGCAAAGAGGCCCACTACCATGAGGAGGTCGTGTGCGAGCGCGATGATAGCGCTCACGCCGTACGCCCAGGAAGGTACAGGGCCCGCCGATACTCTGCGGAACGCCCAGGTGATGTACATGATGATGACGAGTAGCACAATTGCCGTGGCGGTAATGGCCTTGCGCTTGAGCTCGCTGCCTATGGTAGGACCTATGGATTCGAAGCTCTCTTCAATCGTGCTCGCCTCGCGTGTGAGGAGTGAGCTCGTCAACGACTCTCGCTGTTCGTTAGAGAGTGGTTCGGTACGAACAGTCAAACCAGTGTCTCCGGCCGTCTGTACGAACACGTTCGGCAGATCTGCTTCTCGTGCTGCCTCTTCAACAACCGCTGTCGCCGGAGGCTGTCCGCTAAACGTGTAGCGAATGAGCGTCCCACCAGTGAAATCTATACCCAAACGCAGTCCCCAGACTATGAGTCCAAATACGCTTGGCACCAGCAGGAGTATGGAGGCGGCGAACAAGTAGTTGCGCTTCTGAATGATGCGGTACATAGCTAGCGTTCTATGTGAGGTGAACGTTCGGCAACGTTTCCGAATAACTTCGGATGGCGCGCGAATCCTGCTCCTGTGACGAGCCGAAGGAGCGTGCGCGTAACTGTTATCGCGGAGAAGAGGCTCACGACGATACCAATGAGGAGGGTAATGGCAAATCCTTTGATGAGGCTCGATCCAAACCAAATGAGGATGAGGGAGGTGATGATGCTCGCGACGTTGGAATCGCGAATCGAAAGCCACGCGCGTTTGAAGCCCTCCTCAATCGCTGCATCGAGCGGACGGCCATTCCGCAGTTCCTCCTTGGTTCGTTCGAAGATGAGGATGTTGGCATCTAAGGCAATGCCAATGGAGAGTATGAAGCCAGCGATTCCAGCGAGCGTGAGCGTTACCGGCCAGAGCTTGAAGATCGCCAAGACAATGAGGGTGTACGCGCCCAACGCAATTGCCGCGAGGAGGCCTGGCAAGCGGTAGAACACAACCATGAATACTGCCACCACGAGAATGCCCAGCAGCCCGGCGAACAAGCTCCGTTCTATCGATGCCGACCCAAGGGATGCGCCCACGGTCTGCTGGTTCACGAGGGAAATTGGCACCGGTAGTGCGCCAGCGTTGAGTCGCTTCGTAAGTTCTTTTGCGTCAGCGAGGCTGAATCCCCCACTAATCACTGCTTGGCCACCGGTGATTTCCTGGTTTACAACCGGGTTACTAATCACCTCGCCGTCTAGAAAAATTGCAACGTTCTTCCCAATGTTCCGCTTGGTAATTTCCGCAAAGAGCGTAGACCCTTCGTCATTGAAGGTGAGCGATACTTCGGGCTCGCCAGTTGACTGGTTAAACGTGACTGCAGCACGCTTGAGCTGCTTCCCAGATAGCCCAGTGGGCGTGTACGCGCCAGCAGTGGGCTCTGCGCTCACGGTTTGGAACAGAATGTGGCGACCGCGAACCTCCTGCGTGTCTGTGCCATTCACATTCTGGGTGCGCGATTCTTCACGCTTAATGATGTGGTAGCCAAAAGTAGTCTTCGTAAGGGTCTGAGAGACTTCCCCATCTTTCAACGTGTTGAAGAGAGTGTTCTCAAACTCCTCGACGAACGTACCCTTCTTGGCAAAACCTAAATCGCCACCGCGCGCGGTGTTCGTTGTAGCATCGAGGTTACTCGGATCGTCAGTGTACTCGTTTGCGAGATCAACGAATGATTCTGGCTTCGCCTTCACCTGGTTCAGGACATCTTCTGCCTGCTTGCGGATTTCCTCGTTCTGCGCGTTCACATCGGCCTTCTCTTCTTCCGTGAGTGGTGTGGGTTCTCCAGGTTCGTGGAACTCGAGAATGGGCGTATCACCTATGAGGGTAATGGCCTGCGAGATATCTTTCACACCCGCAAGCTCCACAATAACCCGCCACCGGTCACCAACGCGGCTCGTTTGCACAACGGGTTCGGACACGCCAAATGCATTCACCCGACGCTCAATGACGTCGCGCGCGCTCTCAATGGCTTGTGCGTGATCTTCCGTAGGAATTTGACTCGTGTCCGCCTCGTACACGAGCGCTGAACCACCCTGCAAGTCCAGCCCTAGTCGTAGGTCAAACTGCTTACCCAGGAAACCTGGTAGCGATGGGTGGGATGGTAGGGCAACGTACGCCGCTCCGAGGGTGAGCAGCACGGTGAGTCCGAAGGTAATCCAAACCCGACGGCGGAGGGTCATGCCCCCACACTACCAAGCTTTTTCGCTTGCCGCAAGACTTACTGGCGAATTGTCACCGGCACCCCAACCGCTGCCCACTGGTAGACGATCGCCGATTCTTTCGGTGAGAGCCGTATGCACCCGTGGGACACGCGTATGCCGAGGTGATTCGTCCCCTCGTAGTACGTACTCCCATTCTTCAATTTCCAGTACGGCAGCGAGTGAATGCCGTACGCGCCATCACCGGTGAACGCCATCCAGTTATCCATGTACAGCGCGTAGCGCCGAGAGTAGGCCGTGGAGAGCTTATTCTTAATGGCAAAGCTACCGATGGGCGTTGGCATAGACCACGTACCCGTCGAAACAACGTGCGTCGCGACGAGCACACCATTCTCGTACCGCCGCAGGCGCTGCTCAGAAATATCAACCACAATGCTCTTCCCTGTGGCACGAACACCAACGCGTGGCGCTTCATTACCGGGAACGACCACAATGTCTGCACGCTCATCGCTTTCGACAGAGGCAACGGTAACACCAGACGTGAATGACTTTCCATATGGGTAGAAATTCACTGTCCCAACCTTTCCCGCTTGCGTGTAGCTCGTCACCAGTGCTGCGCTACCCGATGCGGTCCCTACGATGTACTGCGACCCAGGAACTGTTGCAGCGTGGAGCGTGCCTGGTACGTGCGCTGCACGAAAACTCGCGTGCACGCGACCGCCTGCGTCGAACATTTTTATGAGACTGTTCTTCGTCGGCGTGCTCGTGACGACATCTTCGTCACCATCTGCATCAGCATCATGCACGCTCACGTTTACTCCAGACTTCTCGGATGATGGGTACGCTTTGAACTGCGCCACGCGCTCACCACGGGCGTCGTACGTAATGACGAACGGTCCGCCACCTTTCCCTGCTGCGGTGATGATATCTGAACGACCATCACCGGTGACGTCCCCAACTGCTACGGACACCCCTCCACGAAAACCCTTCCCAAAAGCAAGGAAGGCTGACGCGCGCTCACCTGACTGCGAGTACACGCGAACCTCGGGGGTTGTCCCCTCGCCGAAGCTCACCACGATGTCCTTCTGACCATCACCGGTGACGTCCCCAACTGCTACGCGCACAGCGGGTGTGCCGGTTACGTTCCCTAGGGAGAACGTACGTATGCGCGAGCCGTCGAGTCGCAGGATGCTCACCGCTGGCTTCGTGCCCTGTGGACTTCCGGTAACAATTTCTGGAACTCCATCGGTACCAAGGTCAGCAACAGTAACGTGTGCTCCTGCTGGAATTGCAGTGTAGGTACGAACGAGTTTCCCAGTAGATGTGAAGAGCCCAGCGCGCGGGGACGCAGCGTGAACTGCGCTGGTAAAACCAAACCACGCGAGCGCGATAACGCCCGCCATGAGCACGAACCTGAAGGATGTGTGTGTATTTTTCATAGGTTTTTATTTTGGATACTCAAAGTTTACCACAATTTGACGTGGATGTCAACACGTGTTGTGGTACTAGGCTTTCTTTTGTACGAAGGATTGGTGCTCTGGGCTATTCACCAGACCGCACTTCTTGTACTTCTTACCACTCCCGCACGGGCAGAGGTCATTCCTACCAACTTTTTCGCCTGTTGGAGAAGTCGTTGCTGCAGTGCTGCTCGATGTCGCATCCTTCGCGGGTGCGGTGTAGGTAACCTGTCGCTGTTCGCGTGGCTGCGCTGGCACGCTCACGTTCGCTTTGAAAATTGCGTGCACAACCTGCGAGCGGATTGCCGCAAGGAGCTGGCTGAAGAGAACGTACGCTTCCTTCTTGTACTCGACGAGCGGGTCGCGCTGACCATACCCTCGCAGCCCAATCCCCTGGCGAAGGTGATCCATGAGTGCGAGGTGCTCTATCCAGAGCGTATCAATGATGCGTAGTTCAACGGCACGTTCCACGAGGCGCATGAGGTTCTGGCCACGGGTTGCGGTATCCCGCCCCATTGGCGTCTCACTCATCGTCTTCTCCAGTGTGTCGTACGCCTGGGTGAGCAGTTCGTCGAGGTGGGTGATGATTGCATTCCTCGCCCCAGCTGTTCCACCCACCTCACCGACGCGAGTGCGGTACGCCTCCATGGTCAACCGCTCTTTCAAGGCAATGGGGAACACTGCATCAATAGACTCGTAAATTTCGTCGAGGTTCCAAGTGTCCTCGCGATCTGCTGAGGTGTGCATGGAGACAATGCGCTCCAGCTCTTCGTGGATTGCCTGCTGAATTGCAGGACGTCGACCTTCTGGTGTTTCTAAACACTTCACCACGTCACGGCGACGAGAGTAGATGACTTCGCGGTGCTTGTTGATGACATCATCGTACTCAACTAAGTGCTTGCGAATGTCGAAGTTGTGTCCTTCTACTTTTTTCTGCGCGCCCTCAATGGAGCGAGAAATCATGCGGTTCTCAATGGGCATGTCATCAGGCACGCCCAAGCGCTCCATGAGCGACTTCACTCGATCTCCGCCGAAGATGCGCATGAGGTCATCTTCCAGGGACAGGAAGAACTGGGATGATCCAGGATCCCCCTGGCGCCCAGCGCGACCGCGGAGCTGGTTGTCAATACGACGCGACTCATGTCGCTCGGTGCCAATGACGTGCAAACCACCGAGTTGTTTTACTGCTGATGCCTCATCTGGGTCTGGCGGGTTTCCGCCGAGAATGATGTCCACGCCACGACCGGCCATGTTCGTGGCCACAGTCACCGCACCGCGACGTCCGGCTTGCGCAATGGTAGACGCTTCCTTCTCGTGGTTCGTCGCGTTGAGCATTTGGTGCGGAATACCCTCGCGATCCAGCAAACGACCGAGCATTTCGTTCTTCGCAATGGAAATGGTGCCAATGAGTACGGGCTGTCCCTGCTCGTGACGCACCTTCACATCCCGTGCAATAGCCTCGTACTTCCCTGCTTCGGTTTTGTACACGCTGTCGGCAATGTCACGCCGAACCATAGGCTTGTTCGTTGGCACTGTAACGACTTCCAGGTTGTAGATCTTGCTGAACTCCTCTGCCTCCGTAGCAGCTGTACCGGTCATACCAGAGAGCTTCGCGTACATGCGGAAGTAATTCTGGAACGTAATGGTGGCGAGGGTTTGCGACTCTTGCTTAATCTCGACCCGCTCTTTCGCCTCAATAGCTTGGTGCAAGCCCTCGGAGTACCGCCTGCCGAACATGAGTCGACCGGTGAACTCATCGACGATGACCACTTCTCCTTCGCGCACCACGTAGTCACGGTCACGCTTGAAGAGCGAGTGCGCGCGCAGAGCTTGCTCGATGTGGTGGACCATTTCCACACCACCCGCTGCGTAGATGTTCTCAACGTTCAGCCACTTCTCCATCTTACTAATCCCCTGCTCGGTGAGAGTGGTCGCGCGGAGTTTCTCATCAATGTTGTAGTCCGGGCCCTCTTCCAAGCGCTGGACGAGCTCGGCGTACTTGTAGTACTGCTCACTCGGAGTTGTGCTCGGACCGGAAATGATGAGCGGTGTACGCGCTTCATCAATGAGAATGGAGTCAACTTCGTCTACGATCGCGAAGGTGAGGTTCCGCTGCACCATGTACTGTGGGTCGGGAACCATGTTGTCGCGCAGGTAGTCGAAACCGAACTCGTTATTCGTTCCGTACGTAATGTCAGCACGGTACGCTTCGGTTCGACTCACTGGGCGGAGGTTTGGATTCTGCTCGTCACTCTCGTACGACGGGTCGTAGAGGAAGGCGGATTCGTGCTGGATACTCCCAACCGAGAGACCGAGGAAGTGGTGCACCTTCCCCATCCACGCCGCGTCGCGCTTTGCGAGGTAGTCATTCACCGTCACCACGTGCACGCCCTTGCCCGCAATAGCATTCAGGTACGCTGGGAGTGTGGAGACCAGAGTCTTCCCTTCTCCAGTTCGCATTTCTGCAATCTTCCCTTGGTGCAGGATGATACCGCCCATGAGCTGGACGTCGAAATGGCGTTGCCCGAGGGTACGACGCGCTGCCTCGCGCACGAGTGCGAAAGCCTCGGGGAGGAGGTCATCGAGGGATTCGCCCTTCGTGTGCCGATCGTAGAGGTCTTTCGTGCGTTGCGGGAAGTCAGCGTCGGCGAGCTTCGCCACGCTTGGCTCGAGCGCGTTTATGCGTGCCACGATGCCGTCCATGCTGTGGACCGCTCGCTGGTTTGGGTCGCCGAAGAGTTTTGTGAGGAAAGCCATGGTTGAGCTATCTTCCTACAGTCTGCACACGTTTGCAAGCCTTACGTACCATGGTGGCCAGCGCGCTGGGCGAGCCAGCGATCTTTCGCGTCCCGCAGTTGGCGCTCCAACTTCTCGACGCAGAGGTCCAGCGCTTCGTGCATTTCCGTGGCTTTCGTACCCGCTTTGTAGCTTGTTCCTCGCCACAGTGCGGATGCTTCCACGCGGCAGATGTCACCGTGCGTCTGGTTACGATCAACATCCAAGAATACCTTGAGGTCCTGCAAGGGCTCGCGGCTCAAGCGCGTGAGCGCAGTAAACTTCTGTTCGGCGTACTGCTTGATACTCGGCGTGAGCGAGAAGTCTTTTGCGCTAATGATCATACGTTACAAGTTACGCGGGAGGAGAATCGAAGCCAAGGTACCGAACTTCTTCTTCCAACTGAACGCCAAACTGGTCACGCACCTGCTGCTTGATGTAACTAATGAGGATGACGATATCCTCAGCGGTGGCATTGCCCGTGTTCGTCACGAAATTCGCGTGGTCAGGCGATACCATGGCACCGCCGATTTTCTTTCCTTTCAACCCAGCATCCTGGATGAGCTTGCCCGCATGCCCATTCGCTGGATTTTTGAACACGCAACCAGCGCACCACGCACCCTTCGGTTGCCAGGAGCGTCGGTCAACTGCTTCCCGAACTCTCATCTGAATTTCTGTTGGAGTGTCTATCGCCAGTTTGAGCCGCGCGCTAACGATAATGTCAGTCGTCGAGTACTTGAAGCGAGTGTAGCGGTAGGATACATCGAGACTCGTCCTATCGCAGGTACGCAACTCACCTCTATCGTCGAGGTACGTCACCTGCTCGACGCGCTCGCTCACGCCGTGCCCACCCGTGCCAGCATTGCCAGCCAGTGCTCCACCGAACGACCCGGGGATGCCGACCGCAAATTCTAAGCCAGTGAGGTTTTTACTAATTGCTGTGCGCACGACGCGACTGAGCGGTGTGCCAGCATCAGCTTCGACCTGGCCATCATCGCGTGCCTCGCAACGCGTTGAGGTGAGGTGGACAATGAGTCCTGGGAAACCCGTGTCAGCAACGAGCGTGTTGCTGCCGCCGCCCAGCGCGGCGACGGGTAGACCTGCTGCTCGTGCAGCGCGAACGGCGCGCTGGAGCAGGGGCACGTCATTCGTCGATACGAAGAATGCCGCCGGACCCCCAACTTGAAAGGTGGTATGCGGAGCGAGTGGTTCACGTACCTTCACTCCGGGAAGGCGTTCGAGTTGTGTACGCGCGTCATTCATTGACAGCCAGAGCGCTGGCCGATATACTATAGCGCAATTTACATGAACACCAAAGGAGGAAAGAGTGCATTTCCAAAGCATCGAGCGCTTCCTCCACTGGCTGGAAGCACTCGCGCAAACGCACGGTTGGTTTGCTATTGGCGGATTTACCGCTGGCTGCCTGTTCGTTGGGGTAATCCTCGGTATTTTCCACTACCGGCACTTCCGACGAGCGCAGCGCATTGTAGCGCTGGCCGAAGAGCGCAACGTGAGCGAACTCGTGGTCCGGTCTGTGCTGAGCGCAGTAACCGTTCGGCGAACTCCCTCGCAATCACGGGTACCGCATGGGTACGCCCTCCAAGCTCCGGCGACGCGGGGGCAGAACGCGATGCGACAGACGGTCTTCGTGGAAAACGGCCAACTCACCTACTACTTTCCGGAGAATGATCCGCAGTACCCCGAGGGTTTGCAGTTCCCGGCTACGGCGAACTGGATTGTGGGGCAACCACCGCTGCTCACCATCCCCGTCGACATCACGCCGGTTACCGTACCAGGTGGAGGAACCTGGTTACCCGCAATCGTCGAAAACGCAACCGGCCTCGCTCACGCCCGTCACCTCGTCCCGCACCGAAAGTACTGGAATCGAGGTTACCGAAACGTCTTCGTTGGAGACTTCGTCGCAGCAGGCGACCCGGTGGGCTCGATTCGCTCTCGCACGGGCTTGCACCGAGCGACAGTGGTCACCGCTCCCACGTCCGGCTTCATCCTGCAGTTCGGCGCACAACCGTACACCGAACTCGCGTCCCTCGCCTGCGCAATGCTGCTGGGCACCCCTCACGATATGCGCGAGCTCACGTACCAAGGCGACTACGCAGGATTCTTCCGCCCAGCTGAAGAACACGCAAAAACCTTCGTGGGGAGCGTCGTCGAGCCAGGCACGCATCTGGGGAGTGTGTGGCTCCTCATGGGGAGCATTGAAGAGCGGGTAACCGCACCTGTTCGGTGCCGCATTGTTCGCCAGCACATTCCCTACAACGCGAGTGTCCAGTACCAGCAGACACTCTTCACGTACATTCCCATCTAGCCCTCCTGCGCTGCGGAGGGCTTTTCATTTTGCGCGAGTGAGGCAAACGACGTGATGTCACCGGCACCAACGGTGAGTACCACATCCGTAGAGGTGACGCGCGATTCGAGGTAGCGCACAGCATCGCGCACCGTTGGAACGAACGCTGCATCGTTCCCGACCGCTCGAGCGAGTTCTGCGCTCGATGTGCGCGGACCCACATCTCGACCAAGTACGTCGTAGACTTCCACGAGCACCACGTGATCCGCAGCTTGCAACTCGCGGACGAAGTTCGGGAAGAATGCGAGCGTTCGGCTGTGCAGGTGGGGCTGGAAAACGCAAGTGATGCGCTTCCCTGGGAATGCCTGTCGTGCAGCCGCGAGCGTAGCGCGGAGTTCGGTTGGGTGGTGCGCGTAATCATCGATGATCGTTGCGCCACGCCAGAGGCCGCGGTGCTCAAATCGTCGCCACGTTCCTGGGAAGGTGCTCATTGCCGCTACAGCAACGTCGAAGGGCGTTCCCAGCGCGTGAGCAACGCACAGTGCGGCAAGAACGTTCCGCACGTTGTGCTCGCCGAAGAGCTTGGTGCGCACGGTGCCGCGGTACAAACCCTGCACGGAGAAGGCCGTACCCGAGGCAGAGGTGATAATGTCGCGCGCGACGAGGTCTGCGTCCCCAAAGCCAAACGTGCGTACCTCCCCTTGCACGCGTTCACGAAGGAGGGGCGTGCTCGGGTCATCTGCCCAGAGCGTGACCGTTCCATTCTTCGGTACGCTGGCGACGAACCGACCAAAAGCACTCTGCAGTTTTTCCAATGTTTCGTACACATCTACGTGCTCGTGGTCCACGTTCAGGACAACCGCGTGCGTGGGCTGCACTTGCAAGATCGCTTGGTTGTACTCGTCGACTTCCGCCAGCACCACATCACTCGCGCCAACGCGCTCGTTGGTGTTGCCAAATTCACGGACACGCGTTCCAACGATGACCGTTGGGTCGAAACCCGCTGCAATGAGGGTGGTTCCCAAGAGTGCGGTCGTGGTGGACTTCCCATGCGTACCGGCTACTGCAATGCCGTGCGTACCTTCGAAGAGCTGTGCGAGAGCCACGGGGTACGGCAAGATGGGAATCCGTCGAGTGACTGCTGCTTGCCACTCGGAATTTTCTTCACGCACCGCAACCGACGCGAGCACGAGGTCACACGCACTGGGAACGTGCGCAGCGGCGTGCTGGCCAATGTGCACGACAGCGCCGTGCGCCCGGAACCACGTGGTTTGCGGCGTCTCAACGGCATCGCTCCCACTCACCGTAGCGCCACGCTCCAAGCACCACTTCGCAAGCGCGGAAACGCCAATACCACCGATACCAATGACGTGGACGTGTGTGGCGGAGTGTAGGTTCATACGTAAGGTTTGACCAACGTGACGAGCGCTCGCGCGCCATCAGTATCCCACAGTCCTGCTACTGCCCGCCGCAGGGTCTCCAGACGTTGCCCGTCGTGGCACGTATCGTTGAGAACCGAAGCGAAGTGCTCTGGCGTGAGCGAAGCTTGATCCAGCACAGGTATACCACGCTCTTCTAGCGATGCGGCATTCTGCACTTGGTGCGTTCCGGGAAGCGGTACCACGACCATTGGCTTCGCCAGGGCAATGAGTTCAGCCAGGACATTACTCCCCGCCCTACTCACCACGAGCGTTGCGAGCGCGTACAAGTCGGGGAGGCCTGCATTGGTGAAAGGTATCTGCACGTACCCTGGTCGTGAGACGGTCCCCTCTTTCCCCGAGCCTGTCACGTGCACCGCTTGTACAGCAGGATCGAGGTGTGGCAGGGCTGCGACGAAGCGTTCGTTGAGTTCACGCGCGCCAGAGCTTCCACCGATGACGAGTACCGTGCACCGGCGTGGGTCGAGATGGTACGCACGCGCTGCTCGTTGAGCGTCGCCCGCGCGGAGGTCGGGACGCAGCGCGAATCCAACGGTCGTTACCGGCGCGGGGAGAAGGTGGGCTGGTCCTTCTGCCGTAGCGGCGCGCACCCGTGCAACCCGGAGGATGAGGCGATTCGCGAAACCGAGTGTTGCATCTTGCTGGTAGAGCAGCACGGGAATGCGGTGGAGTGCTGCAGCCCACGCAACCGGAACTGCAACGTAGCTCCCAGCGGTAACGACGAGGTTTGGGCGTTCGGCGCGTAAGCGCACCCACGCGACGACGACCGCCCATGCAATGACCGGGATGTCCACGAGGGTCCTCAACGAAAAGTACCGACGCAGCTTCCCCGCAGGGAGGCTACGGTACGGTAAACCCGATTCCTCAACCACACGTCGATCACGCGAGCTCCGCGGCCCCCAGAACACGCAGCGTACGTGCGGGTGTTGCTCGCGTAGGGCTGCAGCAAAAGCCAGCAGGGGGTTCACCGAACCCAGCGTACCTCCACCAACCAAGAGAAACGTACTCATGTTCGTATTGTACGCGAGTAGTTGAGGAGTACGCCAACTGCAATGAGAGAAATGACCAGGGAAGAACCACCATTCGACACGAACGGGAGCGGCTCTCCAGTGAGCGGGAGTACAGAAGTAAGCGCACCGATGTTGATGAACGCCTGCACGCCGAACCACGTGACGATGCCAGCGATAGTGAGTTTCACCGGCATGTCCGTCGACAGTCTGGCCAGTTGCACGCCGCGCCACAGAATGGCAACGTACAGCGCAACCAAGCCGACGCTGAAGAAGAACCCGAGCTCTTCAGCAGCAATCGCGAAAATGGAATCGCCCTCAGCTTCTGGGAGGTAGTTAAACTTCTGAATGGAGTGCCCGAGTCCACGGCCGAAGAGGCCTCCCGACCCTATTGCGAGTAGCGACTGGTTGATGTGGTACGCAGAACCCTGCGTGTCATCCGCTGGGTTGAGGAAGACGGTAAGCCGTGCAGCTCGGTACGGAGCCACTTGGATGAGCAGGATGAGGCCGATCGCAACGACGCCCGCGATCCACCCGAAGTGCTTCGCAGGAGCTCCAACGGCGAAGTACAGGGTGATGCTCACTGCGAGGATGACGATTGCTGTTCCCAGGTCTGGCTGCAACACGAGGATGAGCACGATGACGCTGAGAATACCGAGGAACGGAAGGAACGTTTCCTTCGGCAGCGTTCGGTCAAAACGCAGCGTTGGCAACCAGCGAGCGAAGAAGACAACTGTCGTGAGTTTGACGAGTTCCGACGGCTGGAAGAAAAACCCGCCGAATGACACCCATCGGTTTGCGCCAAGGTACTCCGGTCCCAAGCCCGGCACGAAAGGGAGCAGCATGAGCCCAATGGAGAGAACGAAAATTGGGGTCGCGTAGCGCTCGAGGATGCGCAAATCTAAGCGCATGGTAACCACCATGAGGAGCAACCCCAAGACCAGGGCAATTGCCTGCTTCTTCAACAGCGCGTTCGGGTCGCCCAGCGACTGGAACGATACGACGCTACTCGCCGAAGAAAAAATGATGATGCCGAAGACGCACAACAGGACGACGAGCGCGAACATGAGCGAGTCTGGACGTCTGTACTCGGTCATAGCGCGCGCACTGCAGCGGTGAACTGAGCGCCTCGGTCAAACTCATTCGTGAACAGGCCGAAACTCGCGGCGCCAGGTGACAAGATGATCGCATCCCCTGGCTGTGACGCGCCCCAGGCTCGTTGAACGGCAGCACGCATGGAGCCCACGCGGACAACTGGATGCCCGCGCAGTGCGCGAGCAAGGCGAGGCGTTGCAGTGCCAGGCAGCAAGATAACCGCTCGAGCGCGGCGCGCTTGCTGGACGAGCGGCGTGAGTGGCAACCCCTTGTCCGCACCTCCTGCAATGAGCACGAATGCTTTGCGCACGCTCTGCAAACCCACGGCGGTGGCCACGGGATTCGTTGCTGTTGTATCGTTGATGAACCTCCGCGTACGGAATTCCCGAATGGTTTCGAAACGTTCAGGTACACCGCGGAACGAGCGAAGACGGGCCACGACGTGCTTTCTCGGCACACCCAGTTCAATAGCCGCGAGTGCGACCGTCACTGCATTGCGAAGACTAGCTGCATCCTGGAGCAGGAGCGTACGCGTTTCCACAAGCCGCTTCCCACGAACCACAATCCAGCCGCCCCGCACCATCGCCTGCGCGCGACGGTTCGGCTTCGCGTCCGTCCACAAAGTGCGCGCTCTCGAACGACCTTGGTAATTGCGCGCCCACGCACTATCCAGAGGCAAGATGAGCGCGTCCTGCGGGCTCTGCCCATCTGCAATGCGGGATTTCACCTGCGCGTACGCCCGCATAGTCACGTGACGATTGAGGTGGTCGGGGTAGAGATTGGTTACTACTGCGAGGCGCGCGCGCAACGGCTGCTCCAGCGCTTCCAGCTGGAACGACGAGAGTTCCAGGACAACGGGCGTTGTAGGTGGGAGGTTGACGATGTCGAGCGGCGAGCGCCGCACGTTCCCTGCGAGCTCCACGCGTTGGTGCGTTGCCCGCAGTACGTAGGCTAACCACGTCGCCACCGTCGTTTTTCCCTTCGTGCCGGTAACTGCGATAATGGGGTTGTCATGGGTTGCCCGGAAAATCCCAATGTCCGTCCACACTTGCGCCCCAGCCGCACGCGCGCGTTTCAGGTACGGGTGGTCGAGTGGTACGCCAGGATTCTTCACGACAACGTCGACGCGTGCCGGCGCACTCGCTGCACGCGAACCGCACATCCAGCGCACGCGCACGTCGCGGTACGCACGCCGAGCTTTTGTGAACGTGCGGAGGGGCTGGTCATCCACAACGAGAATTTCCTGTGCGTATGAGCGGAGCGCGTAGCGCAGGGCAGATTCCCCTCCTCCCTGCACGCCGAAGCCGAGGATTGCTACGGTCGCTCCACGCAGGTCACCCGGGAGTGCATTCCGCGTAATAACACTGAGCGTATTCGCGTGCGTTGGGCCATCTCGTCGTCGGGATGGGAGTGCAGGATTCTCGGCAGTGCACGTGGGGGAAACGTCGATGGAACGAGCGCGGTACCCGAGGCGGATGAACTGCTGGCGAATGCCCGCGCGGAGATCTGCGGTGTAGCCACCCGCACGGGCACGGACGGCCACGCCAGAGAATGCTCGGCGGAGATCCTTGGCTTGCGATGCACTATCGAAAGAGAAGCAGCGTCCACAGATGGCTGGACCTAGCCACACGCGTACATCACGAACGTCTACACCGTGCTGCGTGAGCTGGTGTGTTGCGGCACGAACGATTCCTGCCACTGCCCCGCGCCACCCAACGTGCAGTGCTCCAATCCACCCGGTTACTGGGTCGTGCAAGAGTACGGGCACGCAATCGGCAGTGAACACTCCCAAGGCAATACCGGGACGCTGGGTGAGTAAACCGCCTGTGCTGGCTAGGTAGGTTGCCGGGTCGCCGCTTCCCGCGCCACGGTGGGATTCCGTCACGACGCGAACACGGGCTCCGTGCACCTGACGACCTAGCGTGAGGTGATCTGGCGAAATTCCCAGGGATGTGCAGAAGCGTCGTCGAGCTTCACGCACTCGACGAACAGGGTGGCCAGAAAAGGTGAGCGGTTGTGCGAACCGGGATGCAGTCCCGTGCGTTATGCCTGGGAGTCCCGCAAGCATCGCGGACTGAAAAGCCTGCATACCCGAAGCATACCACGCACGTGCAGCGTGGTCGACGCAGGTTACAGCGTGTGGTCGACGAGGTACAGGACGACGCCAATGACCGCAGTAACCGCCGCAATAACCCAGAATCGCATGACGATCTTCGCCTCTGGCCAGCCAATGGCTTCGAGGTGGTGGTGGAGCGGCGCTGATTGGAAAACCTTCACCCCGCGGAAGCGTTTGGAGACGACCTGGATAATGACGCTGGCGGATTCCACGACGAACAGCAACCCAATGACTGGCAAGAGCAGCGCGGTATTCGTGAGCATGGCAACGATACCTAAGGTTACGCCCAGCGACATCGCACCCGTATCCCCCATGAAGAAGCGGGCGGGTGGGATGTTGAACCAGAGGAAGGCGAGCAAGGCGCCAGCAATGACCGCGCAGAACGTGGCGAGCTCGAAACGATCCTGCACGAAGGCAATCGCACCGAATGCCACGAATGCTGCGAGTAGCGTTCCCCCGGCCAATCCATCGAGGCCATCCACTTCGTTTACCGAGAACGCCGTGGAAACGATGACGACAATGAAGAGCGGCACGTACCACCAGCCAATTTCAAAGTTTCCGAGGAATGGGACGTGCATGGTGCTGAAGCCGAGCTTGGCGAAGAACCACCACGCCCCGACCACAGCGATCGCCGAGTAGATGAGTAGCTTGTGCCGCACCTGCAGTCCGCCACCTTTCGGGCCCCAACCCCGAACGTTGAAGTAATCGTCAACCAAGCCGACAAGCGCCGACGCAACCAGAGCACCTATGGGGAGCCAGGTCTGCTGCCGGGTGAGGAAGTTGAGCTCGTGCCAGAACCCAGACGGGATGATTTGGCGGATGAGGAAGAACAGCACGGCAATGACGAACGCAGTGAGCCACACAATGACCCCGCCCATGGTTGGGGTTCCAGACTTCTTCTCATGGAACTTCGCGAACACGGGGGCATCAGCCGCCGCACGAATCTTCTTCCCCAACCGGTAGCGGTAGAGCACACCTGCCCAGAGCGGCGTGAACGCCATGGCGACGATGAACGACACGGTTGCCAGGAAGAAGAGGCGAATGACTGTGTAGTTGTCGATCATACAGGAACCTGCTGGACACGCAGGAGGAAAATTCCCCAGGCAACACCAGCGCTGCACAGGAATGAAGAGGTGTGAATGAGGCTCACCGTTCCAGGTTGGCGACGTCGGAGGAATGGGAGCAACCAGAGCAGACTCACGAGCAGGATGAGGGTCGCCAGTGCTGGCACCATCCAGACGTGCCACCACGCACCAATGCCGTCGATGCCAAAGGGAATGCTATAATGTGTTACAACGCTTTGCATTCCTGGAGGATACCCGCTGATGACTATGACCCACGCAACAGCCAATCCAATGCCTGACCCAAGTACAGGCCAGCGTTCACGCGACTTCCAGAGTGGAGTGAGAGATCGGTGGATCCACATCCGACCCTGGGTACGCCGGACAATCGTTGCTGGGGTACTGTGCGTCATGGCTACTCTCCAGATTACCTCGATGCGCGAGGAAGTCCAGACTGTCGATGAGGGCGTGCACCTCGCAGCAGGCGTTTCCTACTGGAAGACGCGGGATTTTCGACTCAACGAGGAGCACCCGCCACTCATCAAACTCCTCGCTGCACTCCCGGTTGTCCTGAGCTCACCCGAAGTGCCCATCAACTCCCCCGCCTGGAATGAGGGAAACCAGTGGGCGTTTGCTCGAGAATTCCTCTACCACAGTGGGAACGACGCAGACCACGTGCTCTTCCTCGGCCGGCTGGTGATGGTTGCCCTCAG
Source organism: Patescibacteria group bacterium (assembly GCA_041738495.1). Taxonomy (GTDB): domain Bacteria; phylum Patescibacteriota; class Patescibacteriia; order PEXW01; family PEXW01; genus CAIPSZ01. The sequence goes on along the minus strand of JBGSPR010000011.1, from coordinate 6,025 downwards.
CGCAGGTCTCGGGCTCATGGTGTACCTCTGGGGCAGGAAGCTCGCTGGGGATGCGGGCGGGCTGTTCGCACTTGGCTGGTTCGCACTCGATCCAAACTTCCTCGCCCACGGCAGGTACGTCACTACCGACGTTGGCGTCACCCTAGCGTACCTCGCCACGCTCTACGTACTCGCGCGTCTCCTGGAGCGCTGGTCGTGGCAGACGCTCGCTACCTTCGGCGTGGTTTTCGGTCTCGCCCAGATGACGAAGTACTCGGCTGCATTCCTCCTGCTCATTGCCATCGCCGCAACGGGGGCAACCGTGTGGCGTCGGTCGGGAAATTTCCGCACTGCGCTGAAGCGCGCTGGCGTCGTTGCTGCAGTTGCCGTAGGTGGCACCGTGCTCGCTGCATTCACGTGCTACTTCGGCCAAGTGAAGGCGGGTGGTAGCGACCCGTGGGTGCAAGCACTGGTTGCAGAACGAGAGCGCGTGACCGCTGACGCGCGCGTTGCTGACCAACCACCTGCCGTGCAGCGCATCATCAAGGCAACTGACCCCGCAACCGGACTCGGGCGCGCGGTTCGCAGTTTTCTCCTCGATACGCCAATCCCGGCGTTCTCGTACCTCAAAGGTTTCGCACTCGTCATCAACCACGAGTACTGGGGGCACCTCGCGTACCTCAACGGCATGTACTCAAACTTCGGCTGGTGGTGGTACTTCCCCTTCGCCCTCCTCGTCAAACTTCCAGCAGCAACGCTCACCATCACCGTCATTTCGATCGCCGCACTCATCCGCACGCGCGTGGTGCAAGGGCAACGATTCTCAACAGCCGCTCACCTGGTTGGGTGGTCAGCACTCGCGTACATGCTCTGGAGCATGTCGAGTAGCCTGAACCTGGGGATTCGTCACATTTTCCCTGCGTACGTAGTACTCTTCATTGTTGCGGGCGCGCTCTACGCGAGCACCTTCGCCCGAGCCTCACGGAGCTTCCAAGTCCTGATGGGCACTATCGGTGCAGCGTACATCCTCACGAGCTGGCTCGCCTACCCCACCTACACCTCCTACTTCTCTGAATTCGCCGGCGGCACACCGCGCGGGTCACGGTACCTCGTTGATTCAAACGTCGACTGGGGTCAAGATCTGAAACGACTCCGAACGTACATGGCCGAACGGAACATCTCGCACGTGTGCATGAGCTACTTCGGCCAAGCAGACCTCGTCTACTACGGCGTGGACTACCGCTACCTCCCTACCCGCACTGATCCGCACGAACCGATGGATGTGAACTGCGTGGTTGCAATAAGCATCACGAGCCAGCTCTCCCGGGATGGCGCGTACTGGTGGCTGAACGACTACGAACCTGACGCGCGGATTGGCGGATCCATCAATGTCTTCGACTTCCGAAACGGCCGAGCTCCAGCACCCGCACGTTGACGGTTGCGAGTTTTTTTAGCATAATGGAGGCACCATGCACTCAGGCACAACGCCTTCATGAAGTCGGCGACCCTGGCAAAAATCCTTACGAATGCAAATGTCCTCCCCGAGACAGATCTCGCGGCGGCTGTTGCTGCTGCAGAAAAGGCGAATGTTGATTTAGACCGACACCTCGTAGACAGTAACATCCTCTCGGAGAACGTCTTGTACGAGACTATTGCCTCGTACTACAAGTTACCGTTCATTGACCTACGCCAAGTAACCATTCGCAAGGATGTACTCGAGGCAGTTCCAGAACCACTCGTCCAGGTACACCAAGTTGTTGCGTACGACATGGATCCCAAGCGCATTAAACTCGCTACACTGGATCCTCGGGACCTGCAGACGATTGAATTCATCAAGAAGAAAACCGGACTCCAGGCGGACATTGCCATTACCACACCTTCGAGCATAAAGAATGCGCTCTCGCAGTTCCACAAAGGGCTTTCCGCAACGTTCAAGGAAATCTCGAAGGAGCCAGTAGACGCAGACGACGAGGGCGGCAAGAAACTCACCGACCTCGCCGAGGACGTGCCGATTGTACGCATTGTGGATAGCATGCTGGAGTACGCTATCTTCGAGAGCGCGTCGGACATCCACATCGAACCACAGGAAGCCGACCTCATCGTTCGGTACCGCATAGACGGTCGACTGAAGCAGGTCATGACTCTGCCGAAAACCACGCAGTCTGGCATCATCGCGCGCATAAAAATTCTCTCGAACCTAAAAATTGACGAGCATCGCCTCCCACAGGATGGGCGATTCACCATCACCACGAAGGACTACAAAGTTGCGTTCCGCGTTTCCATTCTCCCGGTGTACGACGGGGAGAAAGCCGTCCTCCGCTTGCTCAACGAATCGGCGCAGGTGCTCTCCCTCGAGCAGCTCGGCCTGCAGCCACGACCGTTGGAAATGCTGAAGCGGAACATCAAGAAGCCACACGGGATTATCCTGGTCACCGGACCAACTGGCTCGGGGAAGACCACCACCCTCTACACTGTCCTGAACATTCTGAACAAGCCTGAGGTGAATATCTCGACCGTGGAAGATCCCATTGAGTACCGCATGCCCAAGGTGAACCAGAGCCAGGTGAATCCCAAAATTGGCTTCACCTTTGCCGGTGGCCTCCGTTCCCTGCTCCGACAAGACCCGAACATCATCATGGTTGGGGAAATCCGAGACAACGAGACTGCCGAAATTGCCGCGAATGCTGCCATGACCGGCCACCTCGTGCTCTCCACGTTGCACACGAACGACGCGGTCACTGCCCTCCCCCGCCTGGGGGAAATGGGCGTGCCCTCGTTCCTCATTGCGTCGACCACGAACATCCTCATGGCCCAACGCTTGGTGAGGAAAATCTGCCTGCACTGCATCCAGAGCTACACCCTGTCCAAGGCAGCGGTTGAAGATCTGAACAAGCAATTCGACGTGCAGTTCATCCTGAAGACGCTCGCTCGCGAAGGAGCAATCATGTCCGAAACCGCACCCATAGAATCTCTCCTCTTCTACCGAGGGAAAGGCTGCAAGCAGTGCAACCATGAAGGGTACAAAGGTCGCATTGGTATTTACGAAATACTCGAGGTGACCCATGAAATTGCCGACCTCATTTTGAACAAGGGCACGACCGAAGACCTCCGACGTGCTGCAGCGCAGCAAGGCATGCTCACCATGGCGGAAGATGGGTTCATCAAGGCGAAGTACGGCATCACGACGATTGAGGAGGTCCTCCGCGTAACGAAAGAGTAGCCATGCCCGTGTACTCCTACGTCGCCCGCAACACCCAGGGCGCCACTCTCCACGGTTCACAGGAAGCGAAAGATGAGCACTTCCTGGCTTCCCTGCTGCGCGTGCGTGGCCTGACCCTGGTGAGCACGCGGGCAACCACGACGTCGCAGAAGAAGAAATTGAACTTGAACTTCAGCTTCGGCGGCGTACCGGTGATGCAGAAAATTGTCTTCCTGCAGAACCTGCAGGTCATGGTGCGCACGGGATTCTCGCTCGGGCACGCGCTAGACGTGCTCGCCCAGCAAACCGAACACAAGGGGTTTCGGAATATCATCCTGGAACTCGCACACGACGTCGAAGGTGGCGCGACGCTCTCCTCGTCGCTCGCAAAGCACCCGAAAGTTTTCCAGGAGCTCTTCGTGAACATGGTGGCAGCGGGTGAAGTTTCGGGGAAGCTCGACGATGTCCTCATGCGTCTCACCGTGCAGATGAAGAAGGAGCACCAGCTCATTGCAAAAGTCCGTGGCGCGCTCACCTACCCGACCATCGTCGTCGTGGCCATGGTCGTCCTCGGCACGGTTATGATGGTAGTTGTGGTGCCGAAACTCTTAGAAATCTTCACGCAGTCCGGCGGGACGCTACCCCTGCCGACGCGCATTCTCATTGCCATATCCGACTTCATGCGCGGGTACATCTTCTTCATTATCCCTGGCGCGATTGGCTTCGTGTTCGCATTCCGATGGTGGATCCACACCCCGAAGGGACGCCTCCTCTGGCACCAGCTGCTTCTCGCTCTCCCAATTATCGGGCCAATCATAAAGAAAATTAACCTCGCTCGCTTCACGCGCAACCTGAGCTCGCTCTTGAAAACGGACATCCCCATTGTGCAGACCTTCCAGATAATCTCCCGCACAATTGGGAACATGGTGTTCCGCAAGTCCCTGGAGCGCACTGCCGAGGAGCTCAAGAAAGGCTCCAGCGTTGCAAAGGTGCTCATGTCCACACCCAAGCTGTACCCACCGGTCGTCTCCCAAATGGTGGCGGTTGGCGAGGAGAGTGGTACCCTTGATACAATAAGCGAGGAGATTGCGAAGTTCTACGAAGAAGAGGTGGACCAAATTATGGCGAACCTCACCTCCATCCTGGAGCCTATTCTCATCCTCCTCCTCGGTGGAGGCGTAGCCGGAATCGTCGTCGCTGTCATCCTGCCAATTTACTCACTCACCGACCAAATCAACTAGCATGGGTTTCCTGCGTCCCTACAGCAATGCGATGGGTCTCGACGTCAGCGACCAAGTGGTGCGCATGGTGCAGCTCGTTCCCGCGGGCAAGGGTTTCAAGCTCCGCTCCATTAGCGCACGCCCGCTCCCGGAGAAGGCCATTGTGGAAGGCGAAATTCGCGACCAGGAGGCGGTAAGCGCAGTGCTCCGCGAGCTCATCGCAAAACCCCTGCACAAGCACCCGAGCTCACGCGCAGCAGTGGTGTGCTTACCAGAGCGGAAGACCTTTACGAAAATTATCGAGGTTGCTCTGGAGCCAGCTACACCCTTCACGGCGTCGTTGCAGCAAGGTTTGGTGCAGAACATTCCCATGAAGATTGACGAAGCCTACGTCGACTGGCAGTACGTCAGCCCACCACAACCGGGCGACAAGGTGGTGCGCGTTATCGTCAGCGTTGCCCCGCAACTTCTCGTGGAAGGCTACATCGCAGCCTGCAAGGGGGCGGGAATAATTCCCATAGTCTTCGAGCCAGAATCTGCAGCGCTCAGCCGTATCGCCCTGCACCGAGGCGCAACCGATGGTGGTCACATGATCATTGATCTTGGCGCAACCCGAACTGGGCTCACGATTACCGAGAACGACCTCGTTGCCTACGCGTCAACAATGGCACTGTCCGGCAGCGCACTCACGACCCTACTCGCAGAGAAGCTCGGCCTCACGCAGGCAGAAGCAGAACAAGCGAAGCGCATCTGCGGCCTGGACGCCAAGCGAGGGAAGGGCGCAGTGCGCAGCATTTTGGAACCAGAGTTCCGCCCACTCTTCCAGAAGATGTTGGAAATCATGAGCTACTACGAAGAGCACGCGCCGAAGGAAGCGAAAGTGAAGGACATCACGCTCGTTGGCGGCGGGGCGCAACTCCTGGGCTTGAGCGAGTTCGTGCAGTCAACCCTGTCGCTCCCCGTGCACGTCGGGCAGTGGCCAGAGTACATTCGCACGCCGAATGCAGATGTCCAGCGCGTCGCCGCATCCTACCTCACCGCCCTCGGTCTTGCCCTCCGCGGGGCACTGCGGGTTCCGCTCACCCCACCCAAGGACGTATGATGCTGCTCAATCTCACCTCGCCGCAGATGCAGAAGGATCTCCGCCAGCACGTGCTGCTCGGCGCGGTACGCCTAGTCACCCTCTCGCTCATCGGCGTTGCCATCCTCGGCGTTGCCGTTGCGGCAGCAGGCGCGCAGCAACTAGGATCCCGCGCGAGTAGCGTCAAGCAGGAAGCAGACCAGTCGACGCTCCTCTTCAACGCGAAAACCGAAGGGTCCGTAGCAACGGTAACGCAGCGCTTGAATAGCCAAATTCGTGCTCTGCTCGCCATCCAGAAACGGTACGTAACCTGGACGCCGCTCATCCAGCACGTCAGCTCGATAACGCCAAACACCGTCACGCTCAACTCGGTAAACTGCTCGGTGAGCACGGGGAAGTGCAGCCTCGTTGGCATTGCGTCAACGCGCGAGTCATACACCGCGTACGAGAAAATTCTCGAGGAGAGTCCGTACTTCTCCGAGGTCGTCTTCCCGCTCGTCACGAAGCGCACGAGCATTGACTTCAACGTTACCGTAAAAGCGTTAC